>JBAZFD010000336.1:0-3002 GCA_041653575.1 Thermodesulfovibrionales bacterium | reverse complement strand
GAACTGGCCTCCCACATACTCTCCTGTGGCCTCGTTCCTGCTGAAGTAGGGGCTGTAGACTGCATAAGCAGAAGTAGGAGCACTCCTTCCTCCGAACTTCCCTGGAATCACCCCTTCAGAGACGGGGAAGGCGTGGTCAGGATCTGTGAATCCCGCTGTGGGATGATGACAGTCGGCGCAGGCCTGCCCGGGCGGGTTGGAAAGATTTGCATCAAAGTAGATGAGCTTCCCCAGCTGCTCCTCCGGTGTCATAGCCATACCGTTCCCTGCGTGAGCCATAACAAAGGCTGCAACAAACAACACAAAAACAATCCTCATACCCGACATCTCGCACCTCCCTGAGATCAGACAACCCCCGGTCTTGAAAATCAAGCTGCATGGGGGTATGAGTCAAAGAGTAGAGAAAGAAACATTAAAATTTCATTAAAAACCTGCCATAAAGCCATATTCAGCAGCATCAAGTCTCTGATATTATGAGATTCTTCAGATTCAAGACCTGTAGCCCCTTTGCTTTGCTCTCTCCCCTTGGATATAATATTTACCCAGTAGATTGGAGTCCCTGATAGAGAAAGGAGGAAATCTGAATGGATATTATTTGCAGTGCTATGGGCGCTTTCAAGACCATTTTCATGGATGTTTTCGGCTTCTGCCTCTGTGATTATCTCCCCATCATCCACCAAATCTTCCCCTGCCAGTAACTGACAGGGAGCCCCCCCCTGGCTTGTAAAGCAGCCTGACCGGAAAAAAGATCTTCCGGTCAGGCTATCCTCATCCTCAGTTCAGCCGCGCTGTAAACGGCGCTGTCCCTCTGCCCTGGGGGAGCCTTTCGATGACCGTCTGCTGAAGTTCTACGGAGCCGCGGTAAGCCAGGGATCGCAATCCACCCTGCCCGGCGCGCTGATCTGACCTGCGGCAGGGCCTGTATCCTGCCCCCACCAGTTGTTCTCAGCCATGACAGGAAATGCTGAATCGTTATCCAGGTCAAAATTGGCATTACCGGAGAAGGAATTGAACCCTCCGCTAACGGCAGAGGCGTCACCGAGATTGGCAGTAACGCTCCCAACCCCGGTGTCACGCATGAGCACACCGCCAGATCCGTTATGTTCAACCCTGTTGCGCTCCATGAAGATCAGGACAGCCGTGCCGAGGTCCGATACAGGCTTAAAGCGGTAGGCAAGCTGAACTCCTGAGCCCAAGTTCCCTCTGACGCTGTTTCTGACAAGACTGTCAGATATAACGGCATCCGTCATGAAGGCATTGCCTTTCTTTGTCGGTCCGGCCGTCAGACCGATATCATTCCACGAGTCAATACCGTTTCCACCGTTCCGTCTGATTTTGTTATCGTTGTAACTGCTGTTTATGGTTGCTGAGCGGATCCCCCCCCTGAAGGATGAAGAAGGATCGGATACATATACAGAAATATCAATGTAGTTGTCAGAATGAATCCCCTCACCATGATTACCATCCATAACATTGCTCTGAACAGCGTTGTTGATTGATACATCCCTGATGTCAGCCAATACCTGTGAAGGACGGGTCTCATCGGCACGTATCCAGACGCTATTAGAAAGAGAAAACCCGTCGTAACCGTTTTCGTTAAAACTGTTGCTCTCCACGTTATTAAAGATCTGAGGAGTGCAAAGTGGGGTCAGGTCTTTCTTTTAACAGTGAGCCCTGAGGGTCAGGTCTTGTTTCTTGCTGTTTTCTCTGAAAAGAATTTCTTGCATATCTTCCCCCCACCTTTGCCTGATATTCTTATGCTATTCAGAACATGTCACAAGTATAGAAGTCAATAGCCTTGCTGTCAAGGAGGTAAAGGCAAGAAGCATCGGATGTCTGAAAGGGAGGCAGGTTAGGCCAGACAGGAAGGTAGTGGATGCTTTGCATCTACTACCTTCCTGTCTGATTCGGCTAATTCAGGACTACTGAGGGCATGACTCCTATGATGAGGACCATGACGACTGTTATGGCGATGGCCACGTTCAGGGTCGGTGACTGATGGATGATCGCCTCTTCAGGGCCTTCCTTCATGTACATGTTCATGATAATCCTGAGGTAGTAGTAGGCGGATATAGCGCTGAAAATCACGGCTATCACCACCAGCCAGGCATACCCCGCGTGAACGGCTGCCATAAAGAGATTGAACTTTCCCACAAACCCGGCAGTGGGAGGAATCCCGGTGAGGGAAAACATGAAGACCAGCATCATCCCCGCCAGGACTGGACGGCTCCGGCTGAGTCCCTGGTAATCCTTTATCTCCTCACCCTTCTCCAGCATGATCACCACAGCGAAGGCACCCATATTCATGAAGGCGTAGATGAGGAGGTAGGTCATCATGGCGCTGAGCCCCTCACTCGTTCCGGAGATCACTCCCAGGAGCATATACCCTGCGTGGGCAATGGAGGAGTAGGCCAGCATCCTCTTGATGTTTGTCTGCACAATGGCAAGGATGTTCCCCACAGCCATGGTGAGGATTGCGATTCCGATGAGGATCGGTGTCCAGTCAGCCTGCAAAGGCTGGAAGGCGGTGAAGAAGATCCTTCCGATGACAGCGAAACCTGCTGCCTTGGGGCCCACGGACATGAAGGCTGTCACTGATGTGGGCGCTCCCTCATAGACATCAGGGGCCCACATATGGAAGGGCGCGGCTGCAATCTTGAAGGAAAAGGCCACAGCCACAAGGATCATGGCGAGAAGCAGGGTTGTGGATATGCCTGTCTGCCCTATCCGTTCAGCGATCACGTAAAGGTCTGTTGTGGTAGTCAGCCCATAGAGGAGGGAGACGCCGTAGAGGAAGAGGGCCGATGAGAAAGAGCCTAAAAGGAAGTACTTCATGGCAGCCTCATTGGACCTGATGTCATGCCTCTTTATCCCTGCCAGGATGTAGGTGCTCAGGGCCATGAGCTCAAGGCCGAGGTAGATGATGATCAGATCCCTGCCTGAAGCCATGAGCATCATCCCTGCTGTGGCAAAGAGAAGGAGGCTGTAATACTCGCCGTACT
>JBAZFD010000335.1:0-3003 GCA_041653575.1 Thermodesulfovibrionales bacterium | reverse complement strand
GGATGTGCCTGAGGCCATGCTGCCCTCGACGATGTTCTGCTTGCCCGACCGGGCAGCCTGCACCATCTGATCCACTGTGCGGTCCCGCTTTTCCAGAAAACGGTCACAGAACCGCGCTGTGGCGTCATAGACAATCAACGCCTTTTGGTAGGAGAGCAGGTTCAGGTACCCGCCGTGTGGCGGGATGAAGCCATCAGTCACAGGAGGCTCCTTTGCGGCACGGTTTTCAGGTGGCTGTGCCCTTGCCGATATTATAGACTATAATTCTCCCCTGAATGCCCGATGCTGAAGGGATGCAAAGAGCGCATCCAACTCAGCCAGCGATGCGCGATGAGCGGCCTTCAGCTTTTCGACGGCAGCAGCTCGATGGGCGAATTCATTTTGAATAAGGAGAGGAGGGAAGATCAATGGGATACTTTCAAATCGTGACTTGCTTACCATTCCCTTCATTCCAGCCGTTGACGCTTCTTGAATCAATCGTTTTCCAACGAGGATTTGCACGTAAAGAAAGAGGGTGTCGCCTTGTTCCGAGACAAGAGCATTGATCTGCTGATTGAATGCGACTTCACGATCTGTCATTGCTGCATTCCCGATACATCCAGGGCTTCCGGCGATACAGGTTACGAGAATCGCGCCTGCTGGCGCGGTTCGTGCCACTGCCTTACCGGTTTCAGACAAGCCTTCTTCGGCTTTTGTCAGGTAGTAGTGAGGTGTGTTGATGTTATCAGACTTGATCCACTCAATCGCGCTCCCGTAGTAGTCAGGGCGTGAACGTGGCGGGGTATTGCCTGTGATGACCTTTCCAATATCGCCAATGGACCTGAGAGGCCAGCTTTTCGGATTCGTAGCAGGGTCCCCGAACATCTCAATAAAGATGGCTTGGGTGAGGGTGTCGAGCTGGGAGAGGGCAGCGCGGCGCTTGGCCCTGAGCTCTTCGGCCTTATCCAGTACTTCCGCAATCCGTTTCTGCTCAGGGAAGGGGGGGAGGACTACTGCTGTTCTTTTGAGGTATTTGAAGTGCCGGTCGTAACCAGCTTCTGTCAGCCGAACCTGACGAAAGTAATGGTACAGATACTTCACGTTTACATCGAACTTCGGACGCAGAACCTTGACACCATCTGCACCTATACAAAAAGGGAAGTTCACATACTTAAAACAGCGCGTATGATCTCCAAATACAAGAACGGGAAGTTGCACATGACACAGGCGCGATTCGTCATTCACGTATCCAGCAATCAGTTCTTTGCCTTGGTCAACAACTGGGAAACGACCGTGTGGGAGAAACTCGCTTTGTGGCGTCTTCGTGTTGCCCCCAGAGACATCGAGAATTACCTCATCAAAAGGGCGTTTCAGCCAACCCGTCAGCATTAGAGCATATCCTCCAGCTCCTTCATCTCCTCCTGAATCTCCGCTTCCAGCTTTGCCAGCCCTGCCAGAATTTCCTTCGGCGAGCGATGCTCAACCGCTTCATGCACCACTTCCTTGTACCTGTTGAGGCTCAGGTCATAGCCTTGCGCGGCTATGTCTGCCTTGGGTACACAGAAACTCTGGGCTGTGCGGGGGCGTTCTTTCTCGGCGCTGTTGCGCTGCGTCCAGCGGGTGAGGATGTCGGGGAGGTTGTTCTTTGTGTGTTCCTCTTCTGTCAGCTCAGAGGAAGGGACAGGGCCGAGCTTTTCCTCCGTCAGGAGCGGGGTGCGTTTGTCGTCGAGGCTCCAGCCGTCGGCTTCTACGTCGTAGAACCAGACGTGGTCGGTGCCGCCTGAGTTGGTTTTTGTGAAAAGAATGATGGCTGTGGAGACTCCGGCGTAAGGCTTGAATACGCCGCCGGGCAGGGAGATCACGGCGTCGAGCTTCTGCTCCTCCACCAGTATCCGCCGCAGCTCCTTGTGCGCCTTGGATGAACCGAAGAGCACACCGTCGGGGACGATGACAGCTGCGCGGCCTCCCGGCTTGAGCAGTCGCAGGAAGAGGGCGAGAAAGAGCAGCTCCGTCTTGTTGGTCTTCACGATCTGGAGCAGGTCCTTTGCGGTGTTCTCATAATCCAGGGACCCGGCGAAGGGCGGGTTTGCCAGGACGAGGGTGTACTTCTCCTCTTCTCCTGCATGGTCCTGTGCCAGGGAGTCGCGGTACCGGATGTCGGGGTTCTCCACGCCGTGGAGGAGCATGTTCATGCTGCCGATGCGGAGCATGGTGTTGTCGAAGTCAAAGCCGTGAAACATCCTGTGGTGGAACTGCTCCTTCTGCTTCGCGTCGTGGAGGATGTTGGGATGCTGCTGCCGGAGGTATTCGCCTGCTGCCACAAGAAACCCGGCTGTTCCGCAGGCAGGGTCGCAGATCACATCCCCTGGCTGAGGTGCGGTAAGCTCTACCATGAGCCTGATGATGTGGCGCGGGGTGCGGAACTGGCCGTTCTGCCCTGCTGAGGCAATCTTGCCGAGCATGTACTCGTAGACATCGCCCTTGGTGTCGCGGTCCTCCATGGGCACCTGAGCAAGAAGGTCCACCACCTTTGCCAGCAGCGCCGGGGTGGGGATGGTGAAACGGGCGTCCTTCATGTGGTGGGCGTAGGTGGAGTCATCGCCCCCGAGGGTGCGCAGGAAAGGGAAGACATGCTCCATCACCACCTCGAACATCACCTTCGGGACAAGGTCTTTGAACCTCGACCAGCGCAGATCATCGTAGGGCCGCGGGTTGCGCGGGTGGTCGTCCATCCCTTCAGGGAAGATGCGGCGTTCCAAGGGCTTTTCAAGTCTGACGGATTTGTTCTCTTCCAGGGTGTGCAGGTCGTCCAGTCTTCGCAGGAAGAGAAGGTAGGTGATCTGCTCGATTACCTCTATGGGGTTGGAGATGCCGCCGGACCAGAAGGAGTCCCAGATGCGGTCTATCTGATTGCGTATTTCGCCGGTAAGCATATGATTGCGGTTTGTCCTTTCAGTTTTCAGGGGTCATTTATGCCCGGTTTCAGCAGAGGCCGGACAGGTAGAGCTATTATATCAGGCAGAG
>JBAZFD010000334.1:0-3003 GCA_041653575.1 Thermodesulfovibrionales bacterium | reverse complement strand
AGGTGCCTCTTCTCATCCTCAGCAACGGAGAGAAACATCTTTTTGCCCACCGGGTGAAGGACCTTTTCAGCCGCCTCGCGGTAAAAGCCTATGGCGTCGGTCTCCATCTTGATTGCCATTTCAACTGAATTCATTGTCCCCTCCTTTTACGCGATGATCTCAAAGGCGTCCTTGGCTGCCCCGCATATGGGACAGACCCAGTCCTCGGGGATCTCCTCAAACCGCGTCCCCGGATTGATGCCGTGATCAGGGTCCCCATACTCGGGATCATAGACATAGCCGCATACTGTACACTGCCACTTCTCCATAGAGCCTCCTGTCTGGAAATAACAACACCGGTCGACCGGCTGCTTTTCTTCGGTCCTTTTCTAAAAATAGAGGATTCATGCGCCAATGTCAAGACTTCAGCCCTTTCAGCCATTGGTATTCCTTGATCTCAGCCATAAAGGCGAAAGGGGATGCTTCACCGGAAAAGCTGATATAATCTTTACAAGAACAGCGGATCCTTTCGACAAGGGGGAAATACTTTGAGGCCTATGATATGCAGAGAAAAGAGCTGATCAACAAAATCATCACGCGGCTGAAAAAGGAATACCCTGAACCGAAGACAGCCCTGAGCTACGCCACGCCCTTTGAGCTCCTCGTTGCCACCATCCTCTCAGCCCAGACGACGGATGCCCATGTAAACAAGGTGACACAATCTCTTTTTGCAAAGTACAGGACAGTTGCGGATTATACACAGGCCCCCCTTGAGGAACTGAAAAAAGATCTGAGCTCAGTGAATTTTTACAACAACAAGGCAAAGAACATACAGGCCTCTGCTGCAATGATCATGGAGAGATTTCACGGGGAGCTGCCGAAGACCATGGATGAGCTCACAGCACTTCCGGGTGTTGCGCGGAAAACGGCGAACATCGTCCTCTTCAATATTTTCGGTATCAATGAAGGGATAGCCGTAGACACCCATGTCAAAAGGCTCTCAGCCCGTCTCGGCCTGACGGAAAATGATGATCCGGTCCGGATCGAGAAGGACCTGATGGCGGTCACTCCTCAAAAGGAATGGGGTATGATTACCCATCTCCTCATCCTCCACGGGAGAAGCATCTGCCAGGCAAAAAAACCGAAGCACAGCGATTGCGTCCTCTTTGACTTATGTCCTTCACGGGATATCTGACCTGCTAAGGAGAGGAAGATGACTCTTCCCAAAAGAAAACTGGGAAAGACCGGGGCAGAGGTGACGATTCTAGGCCTCGGCGGCGAAGGAATTCTCAGGACATACGGCTATGAAAGGGAGGCCGGGCAGCTCATCAACAGGGCCATTGACCTGGGGCTGAACTACTTCGAATCGGCAAGGGCCTACTCGGGCAGCGAGAACTATTACGGCCTCGCCCTCAAAGAGAGGAGAAAGGAGCTTTTTCTCACCAGCAAGTCCCACGCCCGTGACCGGGAAGGTGCCCTGGAGCATCTCAGGCAGACCCTGGAAAATATGAAAACAGATTATCTCGACCTCTGGCAGGTCCACGATGTGAGGACCGAAGCTGATCTCTCGGAAATCTTCGGCCCCCGAGGGGCTTACCGGGCCTTCAGGGAGGCGAAGGAAAAGGGCTGGGTGAGACATATCGGCATCACCGGCCACCATGATCCCGCAATAATAAAAAAATGCATTGAAGAATATGAGTTCGACACCGTCCTGATCCCGGTCAACGCAGCTGAACCGAAGTACAAAAGCTTCATAGACTCCGTCATCCCCGTTGCTGAAACAAAAGGCATGGGGATAGTGGGAATGAAGGTCTATCTCCGCGGTCTCATAAACCAGCTCCCTTTCATCAACAACCCTGAGCCTTTTTTCAGGTTCAGCCTCACCCAACCGGTCTCAACGGTGGTCATCGGCTGTGACAGCATCCCCCAGCTGGAGGAAAATGTAAAACTGGCTGAGGCCTTTCATCCCATGACGGACAAGGAAATGCAGAACATCGTGGACCTCATTGCCCCCAATGCCTGCCGGCTGATGTACTACAAGCCGTAACACCCCTATCTCTCAAGGCTCTTTGCGGAAGGGTAGTGCCAGCATCCAGGGCAGCCTGAGCCACCGGGGATTACGGTAGTTTGCAAGTCCTATGGTCATGCCTTCATGCCCTGCAGAAGGCTGATCGAGATAGGTGCCGAAGAGGCGGTCCCACCAGGGAAAATTGAAACCGAAGTTACTGTTCTGCTCTCCGATGATCACTGAATGATGCAGGCGGTGCATGTCAGGGGTAACAACAAGGAGCCTCATAAACCTGTCCGTGGCCTTCCCCATGTATATATTGCTGTGGTTGAACATCGAACTGCCGTTCAGGATCACCTCGAAAACAACGACAGCCCAGGCAGGAACGCCGAGGGCAATCACCACAGCCATCTTGATCGCCATGGAGATGATGATCTCCAGGGGGTGAAACCTGGCGCCTGTTGTTACGTCAATATCGAGGTCCGTATGATGCATCCTGTGGAGACGCCAGAAGAGCCTGATCCTGTGGAAAAAGAAGTGCTGGGCATAGATTGTCAGATCGAGCAGGAGCATGGAAATGATGCCGGTTGACCATCCGGCCACGCCCAGCGCGTTCAGGGCGCCCCAGCTGTGGTCCGCAGCGATGATCGCCGCCCCCACAGCGGTAACAGGAAAAACCAATCTGAGCAGGAGGCTGTTGAAAAAGGTCAGGATCAGGTTGTTCAGCCACCTGACACCTTTCGGCGCGGTCAGTCTCCTTCTCGGAACAAGGAGCTCCAAAAGGGCCATGAGAGCAAGGATGCCGGAGAAGAACGCCAGCCTGATGATGACCTCGTTGTCAATGACCAACATGTTCATGGGCGACCCTCTTCACGGAGACTTTCCATACAAAGGGGCTTTACGTGAGATTCTACATGGCCCTGTTCTCGTAGAGATACCAACCGCCTTTCACTATGCGGTAGATGTACCAGATCAGGCCTGCTCCGAGAATAACAAACCCAATGCCGACTATCAGG
>JBAZFD010000333.1:0-3006 GCA_041653575.1 Thermodesulfovibrionales bacterium | reverse complement strand
CTGCAAAGCTCATGTTTTTTGCCAAGGGGTCAGGCATCCCGGTCTTCCTCATCGGCCATGTGACAAAAGAAGGGGCAATTGCCGGTCCAAGGGTTTTAGAGCACTTAGTGGACACAGTCCTCTACTTCGAGGGGGACAGGGGCCATCCCTACAGGATACTCAGGACAGTAAAAAACAGGTTCGGCTCCACCAATGAGATCGGGGTATTCGAGATGACCGACAAGGGCCTCTCGGAGATTGAAAACCCCTCTGAGCTCTTCCTCTCTGAAAGGCCCCTCGATGTCTCCGGGTCATCCGTTCTGGCCTGCATGGAAGGAACAAGGCCGCTCTTAGTGGAGGTCCAGGCCCTGGTCTCTCCCACCACCTTCGGGATGCCGCGAAGGACGAGCATGGGGGTGGACTTCAACAGGGTGAACCTCCTCATTGCTGTCCTGGAAAAAAGGATGGGGCTGCACCTGGGCGGCATGGATGTATTCCTTAACATCGTAGGAGGACTGAAGATAACGGAGCCTGCAGCAGACCTTGGTATCATTGCCGCAATCCTCTCCTCTTTCAGGGAGCTGCCCATAGACTCCCGCACCTTCCTCTTCGGCGAGGTGGGCCTCTCAGGCGAGGTGAGGGCGGTGAGCCAGGGAGAGGCGCGGCTCAGGGAATCTGCAAAGATAGGGTTCAAAAAGGCGATCATTCCAAAGGGGAATGCTGAAAGACTGACCACAGACTACGGTCTGACCATCATAGGGGTGAAGGATGTGGAAGAGCTCAAAGAGCATGTGGGGATGTAAAGAAAGGTCAACGCAGGGAAAGGTGAAGCAATGGAAAAAGAAATGAAGAGTCAGGCAGCCTTCGGCAGGGAAACGAAAAGGAGCGCTTTTTTCAGTGCCCCAAGGCTTCAATGCCTCTTTGTCCTTCTCCTCCTTCTTGCCGTCTCCTCCTGCGCCCCCCGCTACGTCGGGACTCCTTCTTACAAAGGCGTCTCACTGGATGAGGCCCTGGCTGCAATGAAAAAGATCTCGACAATTGATGCGGTCCTCGCTGTGGAATACGAGAAGGGAGACGGCGGGGGCATGAGCGGTGACGCCCATCTCACCGTGACCCAGGAGAAGCTGGATCTCAGGATCTACTACCTCGGGTTCCTCGCAGGAGAGGTCTCGGAAGAGGGTGGAATCATAAAGAGCAAACCCAGGCTCGACAGGAACAAGGGGACCCTCCTCGTGGACGGCCTAAGGAACAGCCTCTTCTGGTGGGAGATCAGCGACTACGCTGTCTCAGAAAGGGACAACCTCTATGTGCTGAAAAATTCCTTCAGGGAGGTTGCCATAGACAGGGAAACCCTCCTCCCGGTCCGGCAGACTATTGAGCTGGAGAACGGGGACCGCCTGGAGATATCCTACGAATCGCCCGCACGGGTGGAGAAGGAAGAGACAGCGGAGGGGGGAGAGTCGGTCACCGATGCCTATGAGCCTCTCTGGTACCAGTCAGAGATGAATATCGCCTACAGAGGCCACACGGTAAAGGTAAGGGTCAAGTCCTATTCCACCCTCTGAGAGGACAAGCGCAAGGTACATAATAACTAATGTTATGAAGTCAAAATAAAGGCATATCGATGATTACACATGATGGCTTCCGCAGAAAAATGTGTCACTTAGAAGAAAAAAATATTTTCGTCAGCGGTCTTGCCTATCCTATCTCCAGCGTTAAACAAATTAAAAACCATCAATCAATAATGGCCTTTTTAGTCATAGTAATGCTTGTCGGAACGGCTTTTGTCGCCTATGCCGGATATATGGGAATTCAAGAGCAAGTAATTAAAAATCCGGATAATAAAGATCGAATAGTTACTGCATTCTTCTTATTGTTTGGCTTTCTGCTTCTCGCCTCTCTCTGGTGGCTTCTTGTTAAATTCGGCTATAGCGATTATTCAAATTGCCGTAGCTATTGGCTCATAAACGGAAAGGGTGTATATGTCGAACAAGATGACGACGTTGGAATAGAACAGAAATTTAGGGGAATTGGTCTTAGCTTACAGAATGATATCAAAGATGAGACTGTGCCCACTTTATCTGAAAAAACAGATAGGAGGAAAACAACCTGGTTATGGCTCGCGGCGCTTATTTTCTTTTTTGGAGTGCTTGTCCTCGGGATAGGTAATTATCTGAAGGAAAATATATTCATGCCTTTGCTCCTATTCGGCGTTGCATTCATATTTGCATTACGTTTTTACGACCTCAAGACGAATTATGACAATCTAAAGTGGAAAAAATGAATACGCTTCAGGGCGGAATGCTGGGGTCAGGAATGCTGGGTCGGACCTGACAATTGACATTTGAGGCGATGGCACCCCCCAAAAGAGAGAGGGCCGGGAAACATTTCCCGGCCCTCTCTTCTTTCGATAATCAGCTTGCCTATCTGTTCAGAACCTTTGCGGCTTCCTTGGCGAAGTAGGTGAGGATCAGGTCAGCGCCGGCTCTTTTCATGGAGATGAGCGTTTCCATCATCACCCTTTCCCCGTCGATCCAGCCCATCTGTGCCGCTGCCTTTATCATGGAGTATTCGCCGCTCACATTGTAGGCAGCCACGGGGAGATCAAAATTGGCCTTCACGTCTGAAATGATGTCCAGGTAGGAAAGGGCAGGTTTCACCATGACGATGTCGGCCCCTTCCTCAATATCCAGTGCCACCTCTTTCAGGGCCTCCCTCCTGTTGGCGGGGTCCATCTGGTAGGACCTCCTGTCGCCGAACTGGGGGGTGGACTCAGCCGCCTCCCTGAAGGGACCGTAAAAGGCTGAGGAGTATTTTGCCGCATAGGACATGACAGGAATGCCGGAGAATCCCTCTTCATCAAGGGCGGTCCTGATGGCATCAACCCTGCCGTCCATCATATCCGAGGGCGCAACCATGTCTGCCCCTGCCTTTGCATGGGACACAGCCTCACGTGCGAGACATTCCAGGGTCTTGTCGTTGTTCACATATCCCTTCTCAATGATGCCGCAGTGGCCGTGGCTTGTG
>JBAZFD010000332.1:0-3007 GCA_041653575.1 Thermodesulfovibrionales bacterium | reverse complement strand
GTGGGTGGAGCGATCATCACCAACCCGCCGGGAGTGACCCCTCAGGGGCTCGCCAATATGAGGAACATCAGGTACTGGAGAGACAGGAGGGTCCAGTGAGGAGGTTCACCCCTTCCGCATAAGGAGGGTCACCCATCTGCCGTCTGTGAAGGATTCGAGGAGATGGAGGCCGCAGGCCTCCATCTCCTTTATTACATCCGGCTCCTGGCCGGTGATCATGCCGGAAAGAAGGGCCGGGCAGCCCTCCCTGAGCCTTGCTGAAAGCTCAGGGGCAATCCGGATGAGGATCTCGGACATGAGATTACCGGTAATGAGATCGTAGGTCCCCTCTGTGTCGGAGATGGTGCCCAGGCTGACGGAGATATTGCTGAGGTTGTTGAGCCTGATGTTCCTGTTGGCTGCGTCTATGGCCAGGGGATCAATGTCCACGCCCGTTATCTGCCCGTAGCCGAGCATTGAGGCCCCGATGGCGAGGATGCCCGTTCCTGTGCCCACGTCAAGGCAGTTTTCCTTTCTCTCTCCCTTTGCAATCCGCTCTATAAAGGAGAGGCAGGTCTTTGTTGTCTCATGGTGTCCTGTGCCGAAGGCCATGCCGGGATCTATGATAAGGTTCATCCGGCCTTCCTTCTTCTCCATCCAGGGTGGAATGATTGTCAGGTTTTCCCCTACATCAATGGGCTGGAACTTCTTTTTCCATGTCTCGTTCCAGTCCCTTTCAGCCAGAAAGAGGAAGTCGTAGGAGATCTCTCCCGCAAAGCCTGCTTCCCTGATATTCCTTTTGACAGCTTCCATGCCGCTTCTTATGGAATCTATCCCTATGTTGTCGGAGAAATAGGCAGTGATTTCACCTGCTCCCTCCACCATCCCAAGGCATCCTATCCCGGTGAGCCCCTCAATAAGCGGTTCCTGTGCCTCTGTTGATACCTTTATTTTGATTTCGTAATATCCCATGCTGTTTTCCTTTGATCTCTGAAATTGGTATTCTTACTATACCTTTTCAAGGCATAAAGGGGCAAAACCCCGGACAGTCCTCCGGACACAACCCCCTCACCCCCTTTATTAAGGGAATTGAAGGAAATGAGGCTTCGTTTTTTCTTTGTCAGCGCCGGGATGACCGGCTTTGCAGACCCTTCAACCCAGGCAATCCATCCTGGACTGGCTGAGGTGGCCGGATTTCTCAGCGGCTTTGATGCGGAGATTGTCCATTTAGACCGGGCCTGCCTGGCAGGACTGCCGGAACAGGGGATTTCTGCGGAAGAGTTCGGTGAGAGGATAGGGGAAGCCCAACCCTGTGACGCTGTTATAGTCACAGCCTCATCTTCTCATGCCCTTCGGGAGACGGTGAAAGCGGTCAGGGATATACTGGGCGGGATCCCTGTTATTCTCGGAACCGCCGATGATACCATTTACCGGGAGCAGACCGGGGAAGAACCCGGCGTGGACCTCATTTTTACAGGTCCTGTCGAGGCGCTTCCTTTTGCCCTCAGGACCTTCGGGTTCAGGCTGAGGAGGAAGAGAGTAAGGCGTGAGGATCAGAAATGAAGACTGACAGAGGGGAACAGGGATGAACTATCTCATTATCGGAATCGGAGGGTTTCTCGGGGCCATTGCCCGGTATCTGCTGGGTTTCTGGATCGGGGAAAGATGGGGCAGGGAGCTCCCTTGGGGCACCTTTTTCATCAATGTGAGCGGGAGCTTTCTCATCGGCCTTATCATGACCCTCCTCACCGAGAGGTTCATGGCGAACCCCCAATGGAGGCTCTTTCTCGTAGTGGGGTTCCTTGGGGCCTACACCACCTTTTCCAGCTTTGAATATGAGACAGGGGGACTCGTGAGAGACGGCGAGTGGTTTTTCGCCCTTCTCAATATAGTGGGCAGCGTGGTTGCGGGGTTTGTGGCCCTGAAGGCAGGGGAATTTCTGGCAAAGACGATATAGGAGGGTCTGTGAAGGCTGCGCAGAAGCTGAGTATCTATGTAGAAGAGACGGAGAAGTTCGAGGGGAGGCCTGTTTATGAGGTCCTTATGGAGATCTTCCGCAAAAGAGGCATAGCTGGAGTGAGTGTCTTCCGCGGTGTTGCAGGATACGGGGAACACCGGGTCTTTCACACAGCCAAGATCCTGGAGCTTGCCACCTCCATGCCCCTGAAGATAGAGGCGGTGGACTCGGCTGAGATGATCCAGGCGGTTCTTCCCGAGGTTTGCAAGGTGGTGGGAAGAGGGCTTGTGGAGGTGAGCGACACCCTGATTGTGAAAAGCCCCGCCGGTTCAGGGGAGGGGGAGTAGAGAGGAAGCTCCTGCCTGTATGGAATGTAATACAGTCATAGGCGTCCTATTATTCCCCTTTTTGTATGGGTTTCCATGCACTGCGCGAAGCTTTGCTTTTCCAGATCCTTTGATAACAAAACTTTTTGGTGAAATTTTATAGTTGGCATATTTGTTGAATATACTTGCTCCTGATAGATGCTTGCAGTGAGCTTGAAACTGAGAGATAAAGAAAATCGTGAGGTACAGGAGGAAGGTATGAAAAGACTGGTTATCGGAATCATTGCTGCGGCATTTCTCGGGGGATGCGCCGGAGAAACACGGCAGCTCCATATGACGGACACAGCTGCCCCTGGAGGTGAGAGGACCGTCGAGTTCCCCAAGGGGACGACCTTCGGCGGCGCTTCAAAGGAGCAGGCCGGTGAACTGGCCCAGATCTTTGTGGATTCCCACAACATGGCCATGAAGGAAATGGAGGAGATCAGGGCTGACGGAAAGAAGTCCCTTGCTAACGGGGAAGAGATCAAGGATACGACCAGGAAGACCCTTGACGCAACCCAGAAGAACATGGAGACCGCCCAGGCGACCCTTCAGAAGATCGAGGATATGTCAAGGAGACAGGGAACAGGAGAGATTACCCTCTTTTATCCCGTGGGGAAGAGTTCCCTCATGCCCCTGGAGCATGAGAGGCTGGTGAGATTCCTCGACACTCTCTCCCACGAGAGCAGGGGCAGAAAGATCGTCT
>JBAZFD010000331.1:0-3007 GCA_041653575.1 Thermodesulfovibrionales bacterium | reverse complement strand
CAGGCTGATAGAGGAGAAAAAACCGGAGATTGTCCTCTCCGGCGCAACCCCCATAGGCCGCTCCTTCATGCCCAGGGTCGCGGTGCGGCTGCGGACCGGTCTCGCAGCAGACTGCACATCCCTTGTGATTGAGAAGGAGACAGGGAACCTCTTACAGGTAAAGCCTGCCTATGGCGGAAACATCATGGCCACCATCATCTGCCCTGATCACAGGCCCCAGATGACCACAGTCAGGCCCGGTGTCCTGAAGAAGGGCTGCTATGATCCTGAGAGAAAAGGGGAGATTATCCCTGTCCCTGCCGGAGGTCTTTCATCGAGGACCGAGGTCCTTGAGACGGTGAAAGAGTCCCGTGAGTGCATGATAAAGATAGAAGAAGCCTCGGTAATCATTGCCGGGGGCAGGGGAATGGGCGACGAGAAGGGGTTCAGGTCTCTGGATGAGCTGGCTGAGCTCCTGGGCGGTGTTGTGGGCGCTACGAGGCCCCCTGTGGATGACGGCTGGATAAACCACGATCACCAGATCGGCCAGACAGGAAAGGCGATCTGTCCGCGCATATACGTTGCCTGCGGCATATCAGGCGCAGTGCAGCACACTGTGGGAGTACAGGCCGGGGATATGGTCATCGCCATAAACAAGAACCCCGAGGCCCCTATTTTTGATATCGCCACACACGGTATTGTGGGGGATGTCAAAGAGGTACTGCCGCTCCTCATCAGAAAGATCAAGGAGGCAAAGGCATAATGGGAATTGCTATTGTTTTCCCCGGTCAGGGCTCCCAGGCTGTGGGTATGGGCAGGGACCTGTATGAAAACTTTCCTGAGGTAAAGGCCCTTTACGATGAGGCATCCTGTGTCCTCGGGTATGACCTGGCAGAGCTGAGCTTCCAGGGGCCTGCCGAGGAGCTGAACAGGACCGACAGGACCCAGCCCGCTCTTCTTACGGCAAGCATTGCAGCCTTTACCGCCCTCGGGCTCAAGGGGGTCACTCCCACAGTGGTGGCAGGCCACAGCCTGGGCGAATACTCGGCCCTTGTCGCAGCAGGGAGCATCTCCTTTGCCGACGCGGTGAAGCTCACCGGGGAGAGGGGGCGGATCATGCAGGATGCGGTTCCTGCCGGAAAGGGGCTTATGGCAGCCATTCTCGGCCTCGAAAGGTCCGTGCTCGACGGGATATGCAGCGGGATTTCCTCAGGCTATGTCTCAGCAGCCAACTATAACTGCCCAGGCCAGATCGTCATCTCAGGCGAGAAGGCGGCTGTTGAAGAGGCGATGATGCTGGCCAGGGAGAAGGGCGCAAAGAGGGCACTTCCCCTGGCAGTGAGTGTCCCTTCGCACTGCCGCCTGATGGAAGACGCAGGAGAAAGGTTCGCAGAGCTGCTGAAGGGCGTTGCAATCAAAGAGCCGGCTATCTCCTTTGTAAACAACACAGAGGCCCGGTTCATCAGGGACCCAGGGGAGATCAGGGATTCGCTTGTGAGGCAGCTCAGCCGGTCCGTGCTCTGGGAGGACTGTGTAAAGACTATCTACGCCTCAGGGGTGACAACATTCATAGAGGCAGGGCCGGGCAAGGTCCTCTCAGGTCTCATCAAGAGGATTGCGCCTGAGGCAAGGATCTTCAATGTGGAGGACTCAGCCACGCTGGAGAAGGTTGTCGGGGAGATATAACCATGGTCATTGATGCCAGGGGCATGGCCCACCCGGACCACATACAGCTCTTCAGAAAGGAGTTTGAGGGGCTCTGCTCGGTGAATGAGGATGTGGATCTCCTCATGGACGACAAGGCCGACCTCCTGAAGAAGTTTGAGATGTTCATCCGGTCATGCCGGATCAGTTATACCGTGGAAAAGGAAGAGGGTTCCCTGAGGGTAAAGATAAAGGCCCCCTTCTGCATGTGCGGATAAGGGCAGCTGGAAGAGCAGTCATTCGCTCAGGAGCTTAAAATAGTGTCTATCCATAAAGTCGTATCTTGTCATTGTCCGGCTTGACTGGACAATCCACCCTTCGACAGGCTCAGGGTGACAGACTGTCATGGTGAGCCTGTCGAACCATGGATTCCCCGATCAAGTCGAGGAGTGAGGGACTGTTTGAACAGCAAGTTAGAAGCGGATTTTTATTTCGCTGTAATGCCCAAGGAGATAGAAGGATGAAGAAAAAGGTTTCAGTCATAGGCGCCGGTAATGTAGGCGCATCACTCGCCCAGCTCATTGCCCACTCGGGGATTGCTGATGTGGTCCTCTTTGATATCATGGAGGGCGTTCCCCAGGGAAAGGCCCTGGACCTCTCCGAGGCCTGCCCCCTCTGGGGCTCCTCGTCAACCGTCACAGGGACCAATGAGTACGGTCCCACAGCAGGCTCCGACGTTATTGTCATTACAGCAGGATTCCCCCGCAAGCCGGGCATGAGCAGGGACGACCTGCTGCTGGCCAATGCCAGGGTTGTTTCCGATGTGGCTGAGAATACCGCCAGGCTTTCTCCTGACGCAGTGATCATCATTGTCACCAACCCCATGGATGTGATGGCCCAGGTGAGCCTGAAGGTAACGGGCTTTGATTCCCGCAAGGTCATCGGCATGGGCGGTGTCCTTGATTCAGCCCGATTCAGGACCTTTGTTGCCATGGAGCTCGGCGTCTCACCTGAGGATGTGGAGGCCCTTGTTCTGGGAGGCCACGGAGACCTCATGGTGCCCATGCCCCGTTTCACCACGGTGCGCGGCATAGCCATTACCGAGCTCCTCCCGAAAGAGAGGATTGACGCCCTGGTGGAAAGGACCAGGCACGGCGGGGCCGAAATCGTTGCCCTCCTCAAGACAGGGAGCGCCTATTACGCTCCTGCGGCTGCCACATTCCAGATGGTCAAGTCCGTTATCCTCAACGAGAGGAGGCTTGTTCCCTGCTCTGCCTATCTCCAGGGAGAGTATGGCGTGACCGGCTTCTACTCAGGAGTCCCGGCAGTCCTCGGGAACCCAGGCGTGGAGAGGATCCTGGAGCTGGAGCTGAACGAGCAGGAG
>JBAZFD010000330.1:0-3017 GCA_041653575.1 Thermodesulfovibrionales bacterium | reverse complement strand
CAGATACTCTACATTTATATTGAGGCTCCTTGTATTACTCATCGGTCTCACTCTCCACCAGTTCTCTGCATTTGTTGTACATCATGAGCTTGTTCGTGATGAGGTCCTGCGGGATGTTGTATTTCTCTATAACTGTCCTCATCCCTGGGTCGTTGGGGCTGCTCACCATCCCCCTGCATCCGTAGCAGATGTTCCCGTTGTTGATGCACCATGAGTTGCAGCCTGCCCTTGTTACGGGCCCGAGACAGGTGACGCCGCGGTCGTACATGCAAACGTTCTCGTTGAGCTTGCACTCCACGCAGACGGCATAGTCAGGCACATAATAGGGGATGCCCTGGAGGGCGGCCTTGAGCACCTTAATGAACTCAGGGGGGTAAATGGGACAGCCGTTGACGAAGTAATCCACCTTCACCACCTGGTGAACCGCCTTTGTCATCTCCGTGGGAAAAAACTGGTAATCCTTGCCGTAGACGTACTGCCTGATCTCAGGGAGCTCAAAGGAGTTCTTCATCCCGTTGACACCGCCGATGGTGGCGCAGGAGCCGTAGGCGATAAGGACCTTCGCCCTCTCCCTGATCTCCCTGATCCTCTCCACGGCGTGCTCATTGGTGATGCTCCCCTCGATAATGGCGACATCAATCTCCTTGTCCCACTTTTCGGACATGACCTCGCGGAACTCCACCACGTTGATAGCGCCGAGGATATCCAGGAGGGACTCACCCAGGTTTGCGATCTGGAGCTGACACCCTTCACAACAGGCAAAATCGAAAAAAGCTACTGTCGGATTTTTCATATCACAGTGCCTCGCTCATGTTCTTGATCTCTTCATAGTTAAAAACCGGACCGTCCTGGCAGCAGTAGAGGTTCTGGATCTGGCAGCGTCCGCATTTCCCCATGCCGCATTTCATATGTCTCTCAAAGGAGAGGAGGATCTGCCGCTCGGGGATCTTTTTCTCCAGGAGCTCCTTGATGACGAACTTGTACATAACCGGGGGGCCGACGACAATGGCAAAGGTCCTCTCCGGCTCCAGGTCAACACCGGGAAGGAGTGTGGTGATGAGACCCACATGACCCGCCCAGTCCGGCGCTCCCCTGTCAACGGTGCACTCATAATGAACATCCATCCTCTTCCCCCACTCACCTATCTCGTCGGCAAAGAGTATGTCCTGGGGGGTCTTGCAGCCCAGAAGGATGTGAACCTTTCCGAAGTCCCTCCTGTTGTCAAGGGCGTACTTGATGAGGGACCGCAGGGGAGCGATCCCGAGGCCTCCGGCCACGATGAGGAGGTCGTTTCCTTCCAGTATCCTGATGGGGAACCCCTTTCCATAGGGGCCCCTGATGCCCACCTCGTCTCCTGCCTCAAGCCGGTGCATCGCCGCTGTCACCTTTCCCACGGAACGCACACAGATCTCAAAAGAGCCGCGGCGGGTGGGGGTTGAGGAGATCGAAATCGGCACCTCACCGATCCCGAAGAGGGAGATCATCACAAACTGGCCGGGCTCGTAATCAAGGCTCTCCCCTCCGTCAAGGGCGATCTCAAAGAACTTCTCGTGGACAGTCAGCTGTTTCGCTCTCAGGATCTTTGCCTTTCTGACCCTGTAGTTCGACTCTTTTATAACCACTTTTTCCATATCTTGAGTTCACTCTCCTTTATGAGGGAATTGAGGGTCTCCTTGAGCCTGATCCCTGCCATGCAGGTCCTGCTGCACCTGCCGCATCCGGTGCAGAAGAAACGGGAGTACTTGTCCACGGGATACCGGAATTTCCTGTAATACCGGTGCCTCTGCCGCGCAGACCTGTCCTTCCGGAAGTTCTCTCCGCCTGCAACCTTTGCAAAGGGCTCAAGCTGGCAGGAATCCCAACGCCTCAGGCGGACACCGGATTTCTGGTCGAGGCTGACTTCATCATAGATGTCAAAGCAGTAGCAGGTGGGACAGACATTGGTGCAGTTGCCGCAGGCGAGGCACCGCTCCTCAAGCTCTTTCCAGACACGGCTCCCGAAGGAGCTGTCGAAGAGAAGAGGGAGGTTTTTCCCGTCTATCGGAACCTCGCGGTCAAAGATGTTCCTCTTGTTCTCCCGCAATGCGACCAGCTCACGCATATGCTTTGTTTCAGCAGGTTCAAACCCCTTTGCCTTCTCGACGATCTCATCTCCGGCCTGGGTGTTGATGTGAACAATGTAGTACTCTCCGAGATCGGTGAAAAAGAGGTCGTAACCGCCGTTCGGCAGGTGGGAATTCACCAGGGCACAGCTTGCATACTCGTCGCAGTAGGTGTTGCATTCGAGACCGATGATCGAGATCTTCTGCTTCCTGCTCAGGTAGTTGTAGTCCCTCGGCCTTACGGAAAAGACCATGTTCATGCATTGAATACCGGCAAGGTCACAGGTGTGGACCCCGAAGATGGTGGCCTGCTCCTGCTCCACCACAGGGGTGACTTCAAGCCCCTCTGCAAGAGAGTACTCCAGCAGGGCTTCTGTCTGAGGCATGAAATACTTTTTCGGCGGGAGAATTGTGGGGATGTAAGGGACAGCAACCTGATCCCCCCTGGTAACTTCTTCGAAGGAGAAGGTATTGAACCCCTTTGCAACAGGAGCCACCACCTTCTGGAGCTTTGCAAGCCTCGACAGGAATCCTTCGAGGTCTTCCTTCCCTAAAACGACATATTGGATGTCTTTCATCGTTGCCCCTTTTTTGAATTATTAATAAATCTATTAATTATCCTTATAGGCCCCACACAATAATAAAATATGATATACCCTTTGTCAATAGTCGTGACAGCTCTTTCCTGAGATCCGGAAAAAGAGGGTACAGCCGGGTATTCCTCCCGGAACTGAAGGGTCCTTTCCAGACCCGCTGGACCGGCCCAATTCCTTGACAAATCAGGCGGTATCTGACTATCCTAATGAAATTCAACCAAAACCCTGCTGTACTTTGGTACATTCCCCATTGAATACCATACAATACAATTACGTTACGGAGGCTGCAACAGTGGATGAGAGATACACCCCCCAGGAT
>JBAZFD010000329.1:0-3039 GCA_041653575.1 Thermodesulfovibrionales bacterium | reverse complement strand
ATAAATTCCTCTCCTCCATGAACTTCACCATCTTGTAGAGGGTCCAGTTACAGGGCGTCGGGACCCCCGCCTCTTTTCCGAGCCGGACCACGGCCCCGCTGAGTGCCTCGATCTCCGTTGACTTCCGTGCCCGTATGTCCTGGAGGGTTGATGACTCGTGCCTCACCGTCGGAGGGAGGAGCTTCTCATAAAATACGGCGGTGTACTCCTCGGGGGTGGACCAGTGGGTCTTGTGCCCCGTCGCCTCCATCACCGAGAAGATCTCTCTTATCACCGCCTCCATGATCTCTCTAGAATATGGCCAATCGCCCAGGACCCCGTAGGGGACGTTGAAGATGGCACCGAGAGGGTTTAAGGCGCAGTTGTAGAGCATCTTCGCCCAGAGGTCCTTTCCGACATCCTCGACGACCTCTGTGGGAATGTCGCCTCTGGTGATCGCCTCCGCCAGAGGGATCATGGGAGAGAGGTCCGAGCCGAAGAGGCTTCCAAGGTGGATCGAATCGGCGTGGACGGTCACATCGACGACGTTTTGCTGGGGCCTTTGAAACCCGGTGATCACCCTCGCGCTATAGATTTTGTCTTTGGGAAAATGGTCGCTGAAGATCTCGGCGTTCCCCCAGCCGTTCTGGAAGAGGACTATCTTGCCCCTCTCGCTGAGGATCTCGGGGTGGAGAGACAGCTCAAATGCGGCCCTCTCAGAGCCGTTGGACTTGGTGCAGACGAGGACGTAATCGTAATCGTAATCGCAGCTGCAGCCGGATCTCTCCTGGATGAGGTCGTTTACGGAGGCGTATGCTCCAAACTCGTCGGGTCCAATCTCGAGGTTGCCGAAGATCCCGGTCCTCATCAGCCCTCCTTTTCTCAAAGCCGAGACCGTCCCCTCTCGTGCCACGATGTCGACCTCTTCGTTTGATCGGATCAGGCAGCTTGCAACCCCGAGCCCGACCGCGCCGCCTCCGTAGATTAAAGCCTTCATCTTTGAGCTCTCCGGAGGGGCCCATCTGAACTCAACCTACTTCACCTCTTCCCCCGCCTCGCTCTGGTCGCCTTCCAGCCCGCCCTCCAGACAGGGGGCGAGAGGAGGAAGAGGGCGAGGGGTGGGACGATTTTGACGGGCCAGATTCTCATCCTCCCCTCAGCCGACCCCGCAAGCACTTCCTCGGAGAAGGTGGGGACGATCCTCGTCCTCAAGGGGGTGAGGGCCTCCAGAGGGATCAGAACCGCCCACAGGAGACCGATGGCCTCTCCCGTCTCAGCCGGGTCAGAGAGGCCGAGCACGACATCGATCCTCAGGGATCGGACTTGAACGGCCCCGAATAGGCCCTTCAACAGATGAGCCAGGTTTCTGAGAAATCCATCAGTTCTCAAGACTTCAAGGGCGATTCTGGACGAGCTCGGACCTCTCTCCGCTTCGTTATCATCCTTCTCATCCTCTTTTTCTGGGGCCTGCTTTTCTCCTTTATTTGAGGGTTCCCGCTCAACGGCGTCGCTGAAGACGTCTTTATGAACGTGGCCGAAGAGCCAGATGATCTTCATCCTGGTCTCGGGCAGATCCTCGCCCCTTGAAAACCTCCCCTCCAAGTCGATGGGAACCAGGAGCGTCAGGGCCAGTAAAATCAAAAGGAGGAGAAGGAGCAGAAGCGCCGAGCCCAAGATCGCGGGGTGGGTCATGGTGGGCTTTCACTCTACTCCACCTTGATCTCCTTTCCCTTTCCTTTCTCCTCTTCTTTCTTCTCCTCGGATTCCTTGTGTTTTCTCTCCTCCCGCTCGTCGATCTCCTTTTTGATCAGCTGTGGAACCTTATCAGCCAGCTGTTCGATGAGGGTGCCGCTCCCCTTTCGGATCGGCTCCACCCTGACCATATCCTTCTCGATGATTATCACGGCCACGGGCTTTATGCCAAAGCCGCCTCCTGCGCCGCCGCTGGCTCCCTCGTCTCCCTTTCCGGAACCTGCCCCGGCCCCGAACCCGGCTCCAACGCTCAAGAGCGGGACCACGGTATTCTCACCAGCGGTGATTGGATCACCGATGACGGTCTTGCTGGTCAAAAGCCTCTCCATCTCGGCGATGGTGGCCTTCAGCAGAGTTTCAATTTCGCTCATATCTCATCACCATTTAGAAGGGGCGCTGAAACGTTAAAAACATTTTCCAGGAACTGCGTCAGAGGAATGGTGGTGGGAATAAAGCGGAGCAATATGGGACGATCCAAGCGTCTCGTCTTCATTCTTCCTTCCCATCTCATTTCTTCCCCACGGCGGTCGTCAAAATTCAAGAAGGGGGATTTCCGGGCGATCTCGATGGCATCCTGTCTTATAATACGAATTTTAGATGAATTATGAATATATCCGTTATCATGGGACCAAAAATGGATCATGATGGCGAACTGGGAGAATCTGGCGGATCTTCCGGCGGTTGACGCTGTTATGAGGATCATACATCGTTTGGATATCCTGAATCGTCTGATGCCGGGTTTATACACAAATCTTCTGGGAACGATCGGCTCAAGGGTGAATCGGGTGGTCCATTCAAATTTAAAAATTACTGAAATACTGGATATTTTTTCAACTTCAAAAATAACAATTAAAGTGGGTTTTCTCTGGTTATAAACGTATAATCTAACTTATTCGTCTCACATGACTTCTATCAATTTTAACTACTCTGGGTCAAAGTATTTATACCAAAACATGACAGAAATCTAATTAGACGCTCAATAGACGCTCAAGTCGAACCTGGAGATTTCGGCAGGTCAGATCGCAGTTAGTGTCCCTTGACCCTGTGACCTCCGCTCCAGAATCGCCGTCGGACCCTTTGGATCCTTGCTTCTGCGACGCTAGAATCAGAGAGACTGCCGTTCGAAATCCTACCTCCCAGACCGGGTCAGGCGACAAAAGGAGGCGCTTATTATGACGTGGCAAGAAGAACTCAAAGAGAATATAAGCTCCCTCGAAGGGCTGAAGGAATACATCGACGTAAATCCAAATGAAGAGAACCTGCTACAAAAAGTCATAGACGCTCACCCCATGAGCATAACAAGGTACT
>JBAZFD010000328.1:0-3052 GCA_041653575.1 Thermodesulfovibrionales bacterium | reverse complement strand
GCTCCTTCAGCGGGCTCAGGTCTTCTTTCCCCTCCGCCTCTCCTGTTTTATGGAACAGCTCATCGAGCCTCTCCATCACAGCCTTTGCCTGCTGGATGTTGTTGTGCGCATTGGCGACCCTCTTTGCAGGGGTGTAGACCATGAATATGGCTGCCAGGAAGGAGAAAAAATCTCCCGGTGTGATGACACCCTGGATCACAAACCTCCCGCCGTACCAGAGGACAAAGGCAACGCCCACTCCGCCCACTACATCCATCATAAGGGATGTGCCCTCTGAGATCCTGGTGGACCGCATAACATCCCTGTAGTACTCCTGGTTCCTGTTCCTGAAGAGAGACTGGAGGGCATCCTCCCTGCCGAAGACCTTGATCATCTTAATCCCGCCAAAGGTCTCGGTGAGGAGCTCAGTGACAAGGCCTATCTTCTTCTGGCTCTCCTTGCTGATCGTCTTGAGCCTCTTGCCGAATCTCCTCGCCCCGGACATGCCGAGGGGAAGGACAATAAAGGCTATAAGCGCCAGATCCCATTTCCGGGAGACGGCCACGGCAATGAGCACAACAACAGTGGCGCCTTCCACGAAGAGGTCCTTCACGCCGTTGGCCAAGAAGTTCTGGAGGAGAGATGCGTCATTGATGACCCTGGAAATAATGGAGGCCGAAGACTCCTTCTTGAATTCATCGACAGGCAGGGTAAGGAGATGCTCATAGAGCCTGGTCCTGATGTCCCTGACCAGCTTGGCGCTGATGGATCTCATCAGGTATGCCTGACAGAAAATGAAGCCGCCCCTCAGGACAAAAAGAGCCATGACCCCCAGGGGAAGAAGGGCAAGGAGAGCGGCGTCCCTTTTGAGGAACACCCCGTCCAGTGCGGGTTTCACCATCCAGGCCAGACCGCCGTTCATGGCTGAGACGAAAAGACTGGCGGCAGCGGCAACAGCAAGCCTCTTCCAGTAAGGCTTTACCAGGAGGAGAAGTCTCTTAAACATCTCTGCCCCCCAGTTCCTCAGCCATCTCGGCGACACGGAGGGATGAGAACTTACCTGAGAAAAGCCGGGAGACAGTCTCCATCTGACCGTTCAGCCCCAGCCTGTACCCTTCGTCATGCTCTATCTTCATAAGCTCAGACACAATCGCCTCCTCGCCTGCCTCATCCTGAATCAGCTCCTTTATCCTGAGGGGCAGCGCCCCGGCAAGATGGTCAAGGATCACATTCACCAGGGCAATATGACGCACCCTGATCAGGCGCTTCCCGATAAAATAGCTGAGACCGGAAAGCCTGTAGACCACTACTGCGGGGACCCCCATGAGGGTCGCCTGGAGCGTGGATGTGCCTGATGCGATAACAGCCATGTCTGAGGCCATGAGGGCCTTTATGGAATCACCCTTTATAATCAGGGCATCTCCCAGACTGCTGCGGATAAGGGAGATGAGATCCGCATCCAGGTTCGGCGCCAGGGGGAGGATGAACTGATAACCGCGGTTCATGGACCTCAGCCTCTGCATTGCACCGGACAGAGCAGGAAGGAGCCTCATAATCTCGTGAGGCCTTGACCCCGGCATCACCGCAATAACCGGGCGATCGTGGTCCAGCTCAAACTCCTGCCTCACAGCCTTTTTCAGATGTAGGGGCGTATAACCATACGCCCCTACACCCCGGACCATGGACCATGGACCCTGATCCTCTGACTGACCTCTTCCGACTTCTGCCCCGACCTCCCTGATCTCATCCATGACCGGATGACCCACAAACTCGCAGGGGATCTGTCTTTCCCGGTAAATCGCCTCCTCAAAGGGAAGGATGACCGCCATCCTGTCTACGACCTTCCCTATGGTCTTTATCCTTCCCTTCCTCCAGGCCCAGACCTGGGGGCTCACATAATAGAGGACCCTGATCCCCATTGCCTTTGCCTTCTTTGCCACCCTGAGGTTGAAATCCGGGTAATCAATGAGCACGAGCACCTGGGGATTGAATCCGGAAAGGGCATCAAAGACCTGCCTGAAGGTCTGCCAGACCTGACCATAGGTCTTGACCGCCTCTGTGATGCCGAAGGAACTGGCAATGCGGGATATGAGGGAGACACCGGCAGCCTCCATCCTCTCACCGCCGACACCTCTGATCTCTACGCCGGGGTTCCTCTCCCTGAGGGTCCTGGCCAGGAGAGAGCCATAGAGCTCACCGGAGCTCTCGCCGGCTACGATCATCACCCGTGAAAGACCAAACATCCTCCTATCCTGCGAGGGTCTTTCTGACAACCCGGGCAGTGGCCTCTACGTCCGCCTCATCAAGCTCGGGATAGATGGGAAAGGAAAGGACTTCCGCTGCAACAGTCTCAGCCACAGGGAAATCACCCATTTTATGGCCCATGAACCCCAGAGCCTCCTGGAGATGGAGGGGGATGGGGTAGTAAACCACCGAGGAGATACCCTCTTCCCTGAGCGCCTGCTGGACCTCATCCCTCCGGGGATGCCTGATGGTGTACTGGTGAAAGACATGGTAGGCGCCTTCCTTTTCAATGGGACAGCCGACAATATCCGAAAGGAGCTTTGTATAGAGGGCTGCCTTTTCCCTCCTCAGCCTGTTGTACTCATCTATCCTGGCGAACTTCACCAGGAGGATACCGGCCTGGATCTCGTCGAGCCTGCTGTTGTACCCCACGCACTGATGACGGTAGCCCCCCTTTGAGCCGTGGTTCCTGAGCATCCTGATCTCCTCGGCAGCCTCGTGGTCTTTAAGGATGACCATGCCTCCGTCACCGTAGGCGCCAAGGTTCTTGCTGGGGTAGAAGCTGAAGCTCCCGGCGTCGCCGATCCCGCCTGTGTGCTTCCCGTGGAGGGATGAGCCGAAGGACTGGGCGCAGTCCTCTATCACCTTCAGGTTGTGCCTCTTTGCTATGGCCATGATTGCATCCATATCAGCGGGATGGCCGAAGATGTGTACCGGGAGGATCGCCTTTGTTTTATCCGTTATCCGCTCCTCGATGAGCCCGGGGTTGATGTTGCCTGTTTCCCCTTCGACATCAACGAAGACCGGCTTTGCGCCTGTGTAAAGGATC
>JBAZFD010000327.1:0-3072 GCA_041653575.1 Thermodesulfovibrionales bacterium | reverse complement strand
TGAGTGAGCTTAGAGAGCTCCTGTATTCCCAACTGGCCACCATAACAACTCTCCTGGCAAAGCAGGGGACTGACACCGAGGTGATCAAGAACTCCCTCCTTCGCATCCCCTGTGGAGACCATGAGAGCAAGATATCCACCTTGTCCACCTCTGTGGCTAGAATAGAGGGCAAGATGGAAGCAGTGGCAGAAGGGAATAACGGCGGAAGCAAATAAGCAGGGGGCAAAAAGAAAGAGGGGGTGATTTACTCCCCCTCCCTCTATCCTCAGCAGGTGTAGTGTAGATTAATCAAGGTTAATGCAAGGTAAATTTCCGCTCCTTTTGGTAAATGGGGGGGTGGATTTCCTTCCTAAGCCACCCCCCGGTGTATTGGCTTATTTTGTACTCCCTGAGGCTGTGACTGCACCCCACCCTTCCCTTTCTCCGCTTTCACACAATACATCGTTCCGCAGGTGGCGCAGACATCACACAGGGCTACTATCACGGTGATTGGCTTCACCCCCTGAATAACCAACCCGTTGGCGGCAGCAGGACCTACCAGAGGGAGGATGGTCTGCACCAGAGCGAGTTCTACTCCAGCCGGGAGCTTCCCTGTATCAATATCCTCCTGAGCCAGCTCTTTGGCTATCGTGGAGGTTCCACCACACACCGGGCATGCAGAGAAAACAAAACCTGATGGGTACTTCTTGGGTTCTTGCGTGGAATTATCATTTTCCATTGGGGGGTCTCTCCTTCTATTCTTTATTTGGGTGCTATCCAAGGGTTATCTGGGGGGGGGAGTTACTGTCTAGATCACTTCACCCCCTTCCAGTCCTCATCATATCGGTTATGGAGCTCTTTGGGTGAGACTGAAAGATACCCTGCTGTGGTGGAGATATCCTTGTGCCCCAGATCGATCTGAATGGCTCTGAGTTTATTGTAATCCCCTCCGGTCTGACTCACCCGGTGGACTGAGTTGCTGTGCCTCATAGTGTGGGGGTGAACATGGTGGACTTTCTCTGAGGTGACATCTCCGATCGCATCTATTCCCACCCTCTCTGCGGCATGCCTTACCACCCAGTAGACTGTCCTACGATCCAGGGGGATCACCCTGGGGTCTTTCAAGCGGTATTTGAATTCCTCTCTCCACAGGAGCCACTCTTTGATCATCTGCATGGTTCCAGAGTCCAGGGGGATTTTGCGTCGCAGTTTGGGTTGCCCTTTGGCCACCTTTCTCTTCTCCCAGGGGATAATCACGCAGCTCTCATCATAGAGGACATCCTTGATGAGTAACCCCTGCATCATCTCCACTGTGCCATCCTTTTTCCTCACCCGGTCTCCGGACATCTCCGACACCCGCATCCCTCCGCGGAACAGGAGGCGGATGATCAGCTTGTTTCGCAACTCGGGCTCGTCATCTATCATCCTGGCCACATCCTCAGCGGTGAGGTAGGCAGTAGGGTCTCGCATGGGCATTGCTTCATAAGGCATAGGGGGTTACTCTCCTTGTGATTCTTCCTGGGCTCTCTCTTTGGCCTCTTCATATACGGCCTCCAGAGCGCCAACAAATTCCTCCCAGAGGGAGGTCTTCTCATCGGCCTTGTCCTCCCGGGAGAGGCCTGGCTCAGGGGTGTAGTCCTGATACTCTTCCAGCGCTTCTCTGGCGTTGGGTAATTCCATAGACCCCTCAAAGAGATCCTCCAAAAGGGTGATATCCTTCTCCGCCTGGACAGAGTTTCTCTTCTCACTCTCCTCCCACTTCTTCCACACCTTGAGGGTGGCCTTTTCCAGGGGGGTTTCCTCAGCGGATGGTGTGGCCTTCTTTGGAGTGGGAGACTTCCCCTGTTTCTGAGAGATCTCCAAGTCAGCCAGTTTTCTCACCTCGTCCAGTACATTGCGCCATGAAGTGTCTCTCCCCTTGGGATTATCCGCAGGGGTGCGAGAGAATACTATGACAGCATTTCTCACCCCAGTGAGGTCGAAGTGGGTTGCAAAGGGGGTAACCAGGTCCAGCACCACTTTGGGGGTTCTTTTTTCCCCTGAGAGATCCGCCAGCTGGAGTAACACCTTCTCAAGAGTGGGTGTTGACGGGTAAATCTTCGGCTGAGTGGGTTTCTCCTCCCCCTTGACGATTTTGGGGCCTTTCGGCTTCACTTCCGTGGGTTCTTTCTTCGGCATGCGTTGTCTCGCTGGGGTGGTTGGCCTATAAGTCCCCCCCTTCTTGACATAATCAGGGAAGCGGGTGGCATCCACTGGAGATGGCCTGTAGTAGATTATCAGCGGCCGCGACCATACCTCATCCGGGGCATTCTCCCCTTTGGCGGTCAGTACATAAGGAGTGACCATCGGGTGGTCTAGTCCTTCCGGTGATCTGGGATTAGTGGATCTCCGTTGTTCTCTCCTCTCAATCATTCCCATGAGTGCCAGTTTGGAGCAATAGGTGACAAAAGAGAGATAAGTGGCCGGGTGGAGCCGGGGGGCTCTGCATTTCCTTCCTCCCTCCTCCAGCACTTCCTTCTTATACTCTAGGTGGATCTCCGAGGCGGCAGAAGGGCCATTTCTCCGGATGTAGTCTCTGATATACATCCCCACCGGAGGCTTCTCCCAGAGAGAGATCTCGGCCTCTCCCGCCAGCTCTTTCTCCGTTTTGGATCGGGGTTTCACCTTTTTGAGGAGCTTGTCTATCTCCCTCTGGGGAGGGAGAGCTATCGGTAGCCTCTTCTTTAAGGAAGGAGTTTTCTTCCCCTGCTTCTTTTTTACCATGGGGTAAGTGTAACACGACATAACGGAATAGTCAATACTTGCAAATTGACTACTATGGTGGTATACTCCCCCTTGCAGTTAATTAAACCAGTAGGAAGGAACAGAATGATTGACCAGATGGTAGACCCCTTCAGATGGGCGGATTCTCTCCGCGATCCCCATTGTACTCTATGCCCACTGGGGGATGAGTGGCAGAATAAGGACAAGAGGTGTCTCCCCGGGTATGGTCCTGAGGACGCAGAGATCATGATTATAGGAGAGGCTCCAGGGGAGCAGGAGATTAAATGGGGGGTTAGAAGACCCTTTTCCGGCCCAGCTGGAAACTATCTG
>JBAZFD010000326.1:0-3077 GCA_041653575.1 Thermodesulfovibrionales bacterium | reverse complement strand
GGCTCGGGCTCAAGGGGGCGAAGAGGCTGGTGGATGAGTTCGGTATCCGGTCTTCACCGGGAGAGGGCACGACGGTGGAGATCATAAAGTGGCTGCAACTATGAGAGAGGAACGGATTTTCGTGACCCTTGAGCCTGATGTGATGAAGGCCAGGAGACGGGCCCGCGAGATGGCAGCAGGTCTGGGTTTCGATGAAAAGGAGACGGCCGGCATAGAGACCGCCGTTTCCGAACTGGCGACGAACCTTGTTGTTCACAGGACCTTCCAGGGAGAGGCTATTCTCTCTGTGATAGACGATGTCAGGGGCAGGGGGCTTGAGGTCAGGGTCAGGGACAAGGGCCCCGGCATAAGAGACATAGGCAGCGCCATGAGGCCCGGCGAGTCTACAGCCGGGGGCCTCGGCATAGGCCTGTCCGGTGTCAGGAGGTTCATGGACGACTTCATCCTGGAGTCCGGTCCAGGCCAGGGGACCGAAATCATTGCCCACAAATGGCTCAGGGAAGGATGCCTGTCGAACATGGAGTTTTCTGTTTTCTCCGTTCCCAAGCCGGGGGAGGATGTCTCGGGAGACGCCTACTACATCAAGAGGCTCTGTCACTCAGTTACCTTTTCAGTTATTGACGGGCTGGGGCACGGAAAGGAGGCCCATAAGGCCGCTTCCATCGCCCTTGAGATCCTCGAAGAGAATCACCATGAGCAGATCCCCCTGATCATCGGGCGGATACACAAAGCACTCATCCCCACGCGGGGGGCAGCCATGGCTATATGCAGGATCAACTTTCAGTCAGGGAAGATGGAGCACCTCTCCCTCGGGAACGTGGAGACAAGGGTCTTCGGGGCACCCTCTCCCGTGCGGCCTTTTTCTTTTAACGGCACCCTGGGCATGGCCATGGAGAGCTACAGGGTCATTGAATATCCCTATTTCCTGAACTCCACGGTGGTAATGTTTTCCGATGGAATCTCAGGGAGATTCGATCTTGACCCCCTTCAGCTGAAGCTTTCCCCCCAGGAGATAGGTATCTTTATCTTCAAGGGGTTTGCGAGACAGACCGATGACGCCACTGTCCTCGTGGGGAGGTAGACGCCGGTTATGGGGGAAAAGCTCGCGGAGGAGTACGAGTCTGCCCTGAGGAGGTATCTCAGGCAGGAAGGGGAGGAACCCCTCTTCACGGTCTCCGAGATCGCCAAGAAGCTTATCAAGGATCATGCCGGCCCTGATGTCCTCATGGACATCCATGCGAATGCCCTCAGCGCAGTCATCAGGGATGAAGGAACTGCTGAGGCGGCAACTGTCATGGCCTCTGCCAATACCCTCCTCCTGCACGCCATGATGGTCTTTGCCATGACCTACCACAGCCTTTTTTCCCAGGTTAAATCGGACAAGAAAAAACTTGAGCAGGCCTACGCCGAACTGGAAAAGGCCCATGCCAGGCTCAGGGATCTGGACCGGCTGAAGCTCATCTTTATCGCCTCCATGAGCCATGAGCTGAGGACCCCCCTGAACTCCATCATCGGCTTTTCCAGCATCCTCCTCGATGAATGGACCGGAGGCCTCAGTCCGGAGCAGAAGGCAAACCTGGGGATAGTCCTGCGGGCAGGCAGGCATCTCCTCTCCATAGTGAATGATGTCATTGATGTCTCCAAGGTTGAGTCCGGGATGATTGAGCCCATGATTGAGGAGTTTGACCTCAACGATCTCATTGATGAGGCAGTGCTCTTTGTGTCGAAGGATATTCTCGGCAAGGGTCTTGAGATAAAGGTGGAGGCGATGCGCAAAGCGCTTCACACCGACAGGAGACGGCTCCTCCAGTCTGTCCTGAACCTCCTGAGCAACGCAGTCAAGTTCACCGAGAAGGGAGTCATCAGCATCAGCGCCTACGGTTCTTCAGAGGGCGATTCTGTGAGTATATCCATAACAGACACAGGGGTCGGCATCCGGGCGGAGGATATCCCCAGGCTCTTTGAGCCCTTCTGCCGCCTGGATTCATCGGTCAAGGCTCCGGGCACAGGTCTCGGCCTTTATCTCACACGGAAGATAGTGACGGAAATACTGGGGGGGGAGGTGGACTGCCAGAGCGGTTTCGGCCAGGGGAGCAGGTTTACCATCACCATACCTGTTGATATTCGTGCAAGGAGCTTCACCATGAAAGGGAGGTCATTATGAATAAGGTCGTTGTGATTGAGGACGACAAGGACAATCTTCTTCTCATTACCTATATCCTGAAAAGGGGCGGATATGAGGTGATCCCTGCTGAAACAGGCGAGGAGGGCGCTGATCTTGTGGTGAGGGAAACCCCTTCCTTTGCCATCGTGGATATCAGTCTTCCGGGGATCAACGGATTTGAAACAGCGGAACGGATAAAGGCTGATGAAAGAGGGAAAGGGGTGCCGCTTATTGCCATTACAGCCCATGCCATGGCAGGCGACAGGGAGCGGATCATGGCCTCGGGGTTTTCTGGGTACTTTGAAAAACCCATAGATCCGCTGACTATCGTTGCAGAGATCCATAAAACAATCGGGAGCACCCCGCGGTGAGCCTCTGAGGAGGGGAGAGATGAAGGTTCTGCTCGTTGACGATAATGCCGGGGACCGGGTGTTGCTGAGGCGTTGCTTTGAGCGGCACGGATACGAGGTCTCCGAGGCCGCAGACGGACAGGCGGGGCTGGAGGCGGCAGGCAGCTGGAGGCCGGACCTCATCATCTCCGATGCCCTGATGCCGGTGATGGACGGGTTCCAGTTTCTCAGGCGGCTCAGGCAGGACGAGGAACTGGCGGCAATACCTTTCATATTCTATTCCGCGGTGTACAGCGCAGAGGCGGATGAGCAGCTTGCCCTTTCCCTTGGCGCTGACGCATTCATTGTAAAGCCCAAGGAGCCGGATCAGTTCTGGGCTGAGATGGAGTCTTGCCTCAGGGAGTTCCCGGCACTGGAAAGGAGAAAAGGCAGGCAGGTCACAGGGCAGGAAGGGGAGTCCCTCTGGAGATATTGCTGCATTACGGCGCATAAGCTGGAGGGGAAGGTGGGGGAGCTGGAAGCTGAGGCAGCCCTGCGCCGGCAGGCTGAGGGGGCGCTGAGGG
>JBAZFD010000325.1:0-3089 GCA_041653575.1 Thermodesulfovibrionales bacterium | reverse complement strand
TGGACTTGCAACCCTGTTTATACTGAAGCCTGTTCTGGTACAGAGGCAGTCCCTCTAGACTGCTTCCATCTGTACCGCGCATTCACTTCCGGTGATCCCCTCGGCTACCCTCCAGGGGATCACTATGTCTATCCACATGGCCATCGACTATTTGAAACACAACGAAGAATTTGACACTCTCCTAACACGCACGTGAGCGCAGGCAGCGGTTCCCGCAGGGGTTCGGTGCCGGAGCGAACGGGCACCCAAGCCGGAGCCGCAGCTACGGCGCGGTAGCATCGCTCCCTAGTCATTCCCTCGTTATTTTGAGGATTCGAGGATTGACAACCCGTGCAACTCGCCTGTTATACTCTGAGGCTAACCGGATCAGAAGGAGGGTAGTCTGACGTTCCACAGGTTTGCCTGCCACCAAGATTCGCTAGTCCCCTCATACTCCTCTATAAGAGGAGAGGAAATTGCGGTGTTTTCGAGATATACTGCAAGTTGGGGCAGTGTAAGTGGCTGAAATTGCAGTGTCTCGACAGATTGCAGCAAGTTGGGGCAGAATGAGTGGCTGAAATTGCAGTGTTTTACTACTTCACGTTTTTTTGTGCTCAACCTAAGTGCAGTGATTTGCTATTTCGCAGCATTTTGCGCCCAGTTTAGATGAAAGGGGAGTAGATGACGAGGGCGATAATGAAGAAGGGAACCCAGGAACACCTCAGCACAATGGTTCCAATCGTGTATATGGATGCGCTCCGGCAAATCAAGGCGAAGACCAACTACTTATTGGCAGACATGGTAAGGGAAGCCCTGTCAATGTATGTGAGAGAACGCGTCACGAGTGGCTTGATTCAGGTGGAAGACCGGACGTTGCCCTATAAAGATTGGTCGGGATTGGTGAGGAGTGTTGCTGAGGTGTTGGAACAATATCGGTGGAAGGCAACGGCAGAGGTGAGGGAGCACGGGAAAGAGGGGGGCTTTGGTGGGGATTTGACGGAGTGGTTCTACGAAGAGGTTCGTGCGGCCTTGCAGGAATATGATGAGGCTAAGGAGCGAGTAGGGAGTAATGCGAAGACAGTGGAGAGGGCGAAGGTCGGGGAGGGAAAGTAGGAGGATCGAGGGAGAGGGGGTAGGAGGGAGTCGTGCGGCGTCCTCGGGGCAAGGGGCCGATCACCTGGATGCGGGTGTCTGTCCAGGTGTTACTTGAAGGATCGGTCACTCGCCAGATGACAAATGAAGAACAGAACGTGTGGTGGAAGTTGGTAGGAATAGCGAACTGGTGTGCCTGCCATGATGGAACCCTGCGACATGGATTTGGTGCGCCAATGACACGGGAGTGGATAGCGGAGAGGTGTCAGTGTACGCGGAAGACCTTGGATAAAGTCATTGCCATTGGCCAGCAGGACAGGAATATAGACGAGGATGGTTGCCGTGTCAAGGTGTGGGAGGATGGGACGATTGAGTTGTGCAACTTCAAGCAGTACAACCCAGATGGGCCTATTCAGACTATGTTGCCTCCCGCAGTCGGAACTCCTCCCGAGGAGCCGCCGAGGAAGAAGTCCCACAGTGAAGGGAAGCTGAGAACGCTGCACAACAAGTATCAGGATGGACATACGGAGGAGTCGGCGTTCAGGGCGGGTTCTATCATGGCTGGGGTGAAAGGTGGTGACCGTCCTGAGTTCAGGGCGCAGCAAGAGCGAAATCACCGTCAGAAAATGTTTGGGATTAGGAAGGGTAAGCAGACAGGCGTGGCCTCCGAGGGTGGGGGAGAACCACCACGCTTGTCTTTGTGAATGAAGGAGGATCAGACACATGGTGAAGGATGGCAAGACTAAGGACAACAAGAGGCCGAGACCCAAGGGGACGGCGGCATCCAGGGCACTGCTGGCGCTGCGAGCGTTGGGGAACGACCTGTTGGATGGAACCCCGTCGCTGACCTTGAATGCAGAACAGCAGATGATTTACTGGAAGCTGGTGGCCCTGGCGACGATGAACCCTACAAAGGATGGGGTTCTCCGGCATGGGGAAGGCAAGCCGATGACCAGGGGGTTCATTGCTCGGGTGCTCGGTTGTACCGATGAGCTTCTGGGGGCGGTTATAGAGGCGGCCAGTCACTACCAGGACGACGGGGACCGAATAGAGGTGATGCCGGATGGCTCACTGAAGGTGCGAGACCTGAAGAAGTACCGTGGCGAATCATCGTAGATTGGGGGTGTGATATGCCAGTGGTTAGAAGGGTTGTTCTGCGTGAGCGCAGACCGTGTTCGCGGTGCAGGCGCATGATGGAGCCTGGGACGGCGGCGGTGAAGGATGGCCGTGAGCAGGCCGTCAGTGAGAGTAGGGTCAAGGAGTACAGGAAGAAGGTGTGGTATCATGCTGACGGGTGCCAAAAGGGAGGGGTATGAGTAAGAGGAGGGGTTGTGGAGAATCGGACGGGGAGATGGTTCCAATGGGTACAGTGTCGGCCTCCATGACTGATCTCATGGGCCTGCGACCGAGTGACGTGATCCAGTTCTCGGTCTATGACCACGAGGAGACGATGTTGTTTGGGGTCATGCGGGATCAGATGATGGAGCGCGGCCCCAAAGAACCTGCTCCTGTGTGGATGGCTCGGTGTGGGGGAGTGTTGGAGTGGAATCGGTGGCGTTCCAAGTTAATGACAGCGGTGTTCGTGAACGCGGTGGTGAAGCGGTTCAGCTTGGACTCCGACCATGCGGCGATGTTCCGGTTGGCCTATGTGATGGCCGTGGGGGCAGGGTTTCTGAAAGAAGCGGCCACGCGGTATGGGAAAAACAGCGTGGTTTTGGGGTGTTTATCGGGGGCCTATGGGGGTAGTGTGCCTCTTACTGGGGAGTTTGGAGGGATAGGGAACGCCGTTCAACGGCTTGGTGAGGGTGTGACCGAGGTTGGAGAAGCAGAGAGGGAATCTCTGGGGTTGTAGTGCCTGGGCCAGAGGAGGGTAAGGCATGACACGAGAGGATCAGCGCAGGGCAAACCTAACGCGGCGCGGACTGTTCCTGTCAGAGATTCGAGCCTGGAGCGCGTTTTCGTGGTCGGATGCGCCGTGGTTCGACGGTATGATGAAGGACAGGGCTAAGGTCAAGAGG
>JBAZFD010000324.1:0-3091 GCA_041653575.1 Thermodesulfovibrionales bacterium | reverse complement strand
CGGAAAAGATGAGCAACTCCCCGGGCTGAGACACCTCCCCGGCAAGACTGCTCACCTCTCTTCCCAGCTCCTTCCAGCCCCTCAGCTTGGCTGTGAGGTCCATCCTGGCAGGAAGGTTCACCAGGGCAGGATAAAAGGACAGGGCAGTGAGGATAAGAGCAGAAACAATACCGAAGATCGTGAGCCCCTTCAGACCCGGCCTCATCCGGCCAAAACCGGAGAGATAGAGATGGCAGAAGGCAATAATGCCTGTTATGTACCCTGTCATGGCCCAGTTCGCCTGGACCTTTCCCTGGATGCTCTTGAGAAGAAAAAAGGCGATCACCGGCACGGAAAAGCAGAAGAGAAAGAGAGAACGCTCTCCCCGCTCTTTTTTCAGGAGCCTGAAAAGGGCAATAAAAATCATCACAAAGATGACCGGTGTCACAGCCCCTGCCTGGGATCCGAGAAACTCAAGGAAGCTCATGAGGGATATGGTCAGCCCGTCAGCAACATGGGCCTGGCCTGCGGTATGCTTCACCGTCACCCAGTCATTCCTCAGATTCCAGATGATCACAGGGCTGAAACATACAAGGCTGACGAGGCCTGAGAGCCAGGGCATTGCAGTCCGCAGCAAATCCCTTCTCGCCGCAATGAGAAAGAGCAGCCCGCAGAGGAGGAAAAAGGCCATGGTGTATTTCGTCAGGAGTCCCATTCCTACAGCCAGCCCCAGGAGGAGCCAGTCTCTCCCGGCCCCCTCTGAGACGGCCCTCCAGAAGAGATAAAGGGAAAGGACCCAGAAAAAGATAAAGGGAGCGTCAATACTGAAGATCACGCCGAAGGGAGCAAAGAGGGGAAGCGCCTGAAGGAGAAGGGCCGCAAATGCGGCTGCCCTTTCCCCCTCCCTTCCGGGATAGACAGCCCTGACAAGCAAAAAGAGGAAAAGGCTGCTCAGTGCCGCAAGGAGCACAGCCAGGATACGGACGCCGAAGACGGTATCCCCGAAGATGGCGGTGCCCAGCATAATGAGCCAGGCGATCATGGGTCCCTTGGAGTAATAGCTGAGATCAGGCCTCCTGCTCCACTCCCAGTAATGAGCTTCATCGGCGCTGAGGTCCAGGGGGCCATGGAGGATGTAGTAGATCCTGAAGATACTGATTGCAACAACCCCGACCGACAGTGCCACAACAGAAGGGTTCTCCCTGTACCGCGCCCGCGCAACGCCGAGGGCTCTCGCCATGATGAAGGAGATGATAACTCCCATGACCGCTCCGGCAAGGACATCTGAAGGATAGTGGACCCCCACATAAACCCTTGAAAGGCCTACGAGGCCTGCGAGGATCAGGGGATAGACACGCCACGCACCGGAGACCTGCCCCTTCAGCAGAAAAAACAGCGCCGCTCCTGCGGCAAAATAGTTCGCTGCATGGTTGGAGGGCATGGAGAAAGAGCTCGAACAGCCCACGAGGCTCCTCACACCATCAATGACATTACAGGGTCTGACCCTCCGGACAAGCCCCTTTATCTCGCCGCCGAACCAGTCGGCGAGGAGAAAGGAAAGGAAGGCAACAGCCATGGCCCAGAGGGCCGCCCTCATGGGTTCTCCATCGCCCTTCATCTTTCCCCGGTAACCGCTCCAGAGGATGGCGGCTATGAAGGGGATAAGGAGCAGATACCCGCGGGAGGTAAGGAACACCATCATGCTGTCGATCAGGGGATGGGAGATGCCGCTATTGATGAGGGAGAAGACCTCCCTGTCCAGATCAAGAATATTCATAGGAATATAGATAATATACCAAAAGCACTGTTTTTTCCAAAGGATTCCGCCTGTTCCATTTACTTTTCGCGGACTTTTCCGTTATTCTGTAAGACCTATGATAGACCTTCATACCCACAGCATATTCAGTGACGGGGAACTCATCCCGGCAGAGCTGATTCAGCGGGCAGCCGTCATGGGATATAAGGCTCTTGCCATCACAGACCATATCGACCAGTCGAACATAGATCTCATCATCCCGAGAATAGTAAAAGTCATTGAATCGATGAAAGGCCATCTGCCCCTCACCGTTATCCCTGGGGCAGAGATAACCCATGTCCCGCCTCCTCTCATTCCCGACCTGGTGAGGGAGGCCCGCAAGCTCGGCGCTCGTATTGTCGTCGTCCACGGTGAAACCATTGTGGAGCCTGTTGCGCTGGGAACGAACAGGTCGGCAATTGATGCAGGCGCAGACATTCTCGCCCATCCGGGGCTCATCTCCCGTGACGACCTCCTCCATGCCAGGGACAAAGGGATCACTCTTGAGATTACTGCACGGAAAGGCCACTCCCTTTCCAACGGATATATAGCCAGATGGGCCACAGAACTGGGCATACCCCTGACAGTGGACACCGATGCCCACTCGCCATCAGACCTGATTACCGCCTCTTTTGCACGGAAGGTGCTTGCCGCCTCCGGTGTCGGAGAAGACGGAATTGAAAGAGTCGTGCAGAATGCACGAAAGATCGTTGAGAAAGCCTGCGGAGGGATGTAATGACAAAGAACATACAAAAGCACCACGATGGCGCTGAGAAGGAAATCCAGGAGACCCTTGCCGACCTCAAGACAAGGCTCTGGCAGAAACAGCGCACATTAACATATGCAGCAGGGGCGGCAATCCTCGTCCTCGGGGCCGTTGCCGGCGCCTCAATCTACATCAGCTCGAACACAACAAAGGCATTGGACAAGAGCGCCGAGGCTTACGGGCTTTTCTACGGCGATTATCAGGCCGGGTTCAAGTCCCCTGGGGAACGGTACACAAAGGCACTTGCGGATTTCAAGGCCTCCAATGCAGCCAATGGAACGCCTTACGCTCTTCTCTATGCAGCAAACACCTCCTATGAACTGGGTGACTATGACGGCTGCATCAAGACGCTCAAGGAGCTCACCGGCAAGACCTCGGACTCCCGGTTCCTCTCCCTCTCCTATTACAAGATGGCCATGGCCTACATAAAGAAGCAGGACTTTGCAAAGGCAGCAGCCAGCCTTACCAGCCTTATCAGCATCAAGGACGGCGTGCTTCAGGACCTTGCCCTCCTGGAGATCGGGAAGCTCTCCGAGCTCACCGGAAAGCTT
>JBAZFD010000323.1:0-3092 GCA_041653575.1 Thermodesulfovibrionales bacterium | reverse complement strand
TTTTCCTCCTGGGATGTATCTGTAGATAAAACCACTTTAAGTATAATCAAAACAAACTGCTTGTCAAGTGCTGACATTGCTGTGTTGGCTGTGATATCCTAATGATCAAAAACAGAGGGGTGCTGCTGAATGATGAATGATGTTTCTTTTCCCCTGGCATTCCTGGCCGGACTCCTCTCCTTTCTTTCTCCCTGTGTCCTTCCCCTTGTGCCGGCGTACATATCCTTTATAACCGGGATGTCCCTGGAGGAGCTGACCCATAAACCGAAGATATCGAAGGCCCTGGGCAGCACCCTCGCCTTCATCCTCGGATTTTCCGCGATTTTTATTTCCCTGGGCGCCTCGTCATCCCTCCTGGGAGAGTTCATGCTGAAGTACCAGAACTACCTCAGGATCGGAGGGGGAATCATCACCATCATCTTCGGTCTCTTCATCGCCGGGTTCTTCAAACTTGATTTCCTGATGAGGGAGAAGAGGTTTCATATCAGCAAGGGCCCGGCAGGGTATGTAGGTTCCTTTCTCATCGGGATGAGCTTTGCAGCGGGGTGGACCCCTTGCATCGGCCCTATCCTGGGAACAATCCTCATCTATGCCAGTTCGCAGGGTTCAACCATCTACGGGATCGAGCTCCTTTCGGTTTATTCCCTCGGCCTTGCCATACCCTTTATTCTTGCCACCTTTGCCATCAACCTCTTCTTCACCTACACCAGGAAGATCCAGAGGTTCATGAGGGGAATCATGATTGCCAGCGGTGTGATTCTCATCCTCTTCGGGGTGATGCTCCTCACGGACAACATGGGCCGCCTCTCCGGTCTCCTCCCCGAGTTCGGAATAGAGCTCTGACCTTTCCGCCTATCTGCCTGAAGGCGGCATAGAGGGTAAATCTGCGCGTTTCCTTGAATCCTCCTTTTACGCCTCTGATCTGTTACTCAGTCCCTCTCAAGAGAAACCGGCCCTCCCGGGCGTTTTTTTCTATTTACAAATTCCATTCATTGTGTGCATGAATATTTTGCATTTTATTTTTCCCAGGGGAAGGTGTAAAATGTTTTCGGCTTAAATAAGAATAACTTATTTGCTTATAAGGAGTTCTTATGATTAGAATTTTAGGGGAGGTAGGCGTTATGTCCAGAAGGAGGTTTTTGTCATGAATCTGAGTCGGAGGGACCTATTCAAGGCAACGGGAACTGTGGGCGCAGGACTGGCCCTGACTGCGCTTGGCTTTGACGCAAGGGAGGTCGAGGCGGCAACAAAGGAGTTCAAGCTCAAGGGCGCAAAGGAATACACATCGATCTGCACCTTCTGCTCCTGCGGATGCGGTATGCTGTGCCACGTGAAGGACGGCAAGCTCATCAATCTCGAAGGAGATCCGGATCATATCATCAACGAGGGGGCCTTGTGCAGCAAGGGCGCGTCCATGGGCGTGCTCCCCAATTCAGACCAGCGCATCACAACGCCCCTCTACCGGGCACCCGGCTCGGACAAGTGGCAGAAAATAAGCTGGGAAGAGGCCATCAATAAGGTGGCAGGCAAGATCAAACAGACACGGGACATGAACTGGATCGCAACCGAAAAGGATGGCGACAAGGAGTTCAAGGTCAACCGCACCGATGCCATATCCTTCCTGGGAGGGGCGCAGAACCCCAACGAGGAATGCTATCTCATGTCCAAGATGGCCCGTATGCTCGGGACGGACTTCGTCGAGCACCAGGCTCGCCTCTGACACAGCCCCACGGTCGCCAGTTTAGGCGCCTCATTCGGTCGTGGTGCAATGACGAACCATTGGCTTGATCTCAAGAACGCCAGGGTGTTCCTCATTGAAGGAAGTAACTGCGCAGAAAATCATTCCATGTCCATGCGGTGGATCATGAAGGCCAAGGAGAAGGGGGCCGTCGTTATCCATGTTGATCCCCGTTACACCCGTACCTCCAAGATCGCAGACATCTATGCCTGCATCAGGCCGGGCACGGACATAGCCTTTCTCAACTCGATCATAAACTACATCCTGACGAACAGGCTCTACGACGAGGAGTATGTCAAGCTCAACACCAACGCGCTTTGCCTGTTGCGCGACGACTTTTCCTTTGATGACGGTGTCTTCTCGGGCTACCTCGATAAGGAGTTCAAATACGAAAACGCCTCCTGGGGCTACCAGCTCGATCCGCAGACCAAAAAGCCCCTCAGGGCAAAGAGTCTTGACGACCCCAACTGCGTCTTCGCCAGGCTCAAGGAATTCTTCAGTCGTTACAGCTTCAAGGTAGGCTCAGAAATATCCGGCATTCCGGAAGAGACCATTAAGCAGATCGCCGATACACTGGTGAAGAACCGGCCCGGCACCGTCCTGTACGCCCTGGGAATGACCCAGCACACAACCGGCGTCCAGAACATCAGGGCCTTCGGGATCCTTCAGATGCTCCTCGGTAACATGGGAAAGCCCGGCGGCGGCATCAACGCCCTGCGCGGCGAGCCGAACGTGCAGGGTTCCACCGATTTCGCCCTGCTTTTCAATACCCTGCCGGGGTATCTGGGCTATCCGAACCACAGCGAGCCGACCCTGAAGGACTGGACAAAGAAGTACGGTACCTTCCGGGCCAAGTTCATGGTGAACCTCCTCAAGGCCTGGTTCGGCGAAAATGCCACGGCTGAGAACGATTTCGGCTACGGCTGGCTCGCAAAGAAAAACGCAAAGAAGAATTACTCCATCTTCCGTATCTTCGAGTCCGCTCTCGAAGAGAAGATGAAGATGCTCTATGTCATGGGCCAGAACCCTATGATCACCAACCCCAATCTTAATCTTGTTCATGAGGCCCTGAGCAAGCTCGACATGCTTGTGGTAGCTGACCTCTTCATGACCGAGACCGCCTCCTTCTGGGAGAAACCAGGCACGGATCCCAGGTCCATCAAGACAGAGGTGCTCTTCCTGCCGGCGGCCTCATTCCTGGAAAAGGAGGGGTCCATCACCAACTCAGGACGGCTGGTCCAGTGGCGGTATACCATGATCCCTCCCACTGGCGAGTCAAAAAGCGACCTGGAGATCATCGACCGCATCTTCCGCAGGGTACGCGAACTCTATGCAGACTCAGCAGAGGAGAAGG
>JBAZFD010000322.1:0-3116 GCA_041653575.1 Thermodesulfovibrionales bacterium | reverse complement strand
TTTCGTGACGGAGATCAAGAAGGCGGCAGCAAAGAGTGACATGGCTGCTGACGAGCTGGGACAGCTTGAGAAATCTTACAGGGACAGGCGCGGTTACTGGAAGCACGGCGGTATCGTCGGCGTCCGCGGTTACGGCTCAGGTGTTATCGGAAGGTACTCCTCTCTCCCTGAAGAATTCCCCAACGTCGCAAACTTCCACACTTACAGAATCAACTCTACATCAGGATTCTTCTACAACTCAACCTTCCTGAATGAGATGTGCGATATCTGGGACAAGTACGGAAGCGGTCTCACCAACATGCACGGCTCCACCGGAGACCTGGTTCTCCTCGGCACCACCACAGAGAACCTCGAGCCTCTCTTTGCAGAGTTCTCCTCACGCGGATGGGATCTGGGCGGTTCAGGCTCTGCCATGAGGACACCCAGCTGCTGCGTCGGCGCTGCAAGGTGCGAGTGGTCAAACATCGATACCATGGAGATCAACTACCAGATCACCCAGGAGTTCCAGGACGAGATGCACAGGCCTGCATTCCCCTACAAGTTCAAGTTCAAGACCGCCGGTTGCGCTGTTGACTGCATCGCATCCATCGCCCGCGCGGACTGCTCCATCATCGGAACCTGGAAGGGCAACATCGCTGTCGATCAGGCAGAGGTGGCCAACTATGCCGGCAAGGGCATGAACATCCAGGAAGAGATCGTGGATATGTGCCCCAGCAAGTGTATGAACTACGACGGAAAGACCCTCTCCATCAAGGATGAGGACTGCGTCAGGTGTATGCACTGCATCGCCAAGATGACAAAGGCCCTCAAGGCCACAGGCGAGAAGGGTGCAACCATCCTCGTCGGCTCCAAGGCCCCCTTCGTCATCGGTGCAACCCTTTCACACGTCATCGTTCCCTTCATGAAGATGGAGGCTCCCTTTGACGAGCTGAAGGATCTCACCAGGAAGATGTGGGAGTTCTGGGACGAATATGGAAAGAACAGGGAGAGGATCGGCGAGCTCATCATCAGAAAGGGAATGAGGGAGTTCCTCGAGTACATCGGCATTGACCCTGTTCCTCAGCAGGTGAAGGAGCCCAGGAGAGACCCGTTCTTCTTCTGGACCGAGGCAGATCTCGCAAAATAAGCTTACATTTATATAAGGAGGAAGCCATGGCATTACCGCAGAGAAGAACAGATATAGGTCCGCCCCATTTCAAGGAATTTCTTCCCCCTGTAATTCAGAAGAATTACGGCGACTGGAAGTATCATGAGGTCATAAACGCCGGTCTGATGGTCCATGTGGCCAACAGCGGAGACAAGGTCTGGTCAGTCAGGGTCGCCAGCCCCAGGCTTCTGAGCACAGACACCATCAGGGAGTATACCGCACTTGCAACAAAGTACTGTGGCGGATATCTCAGGTGGACAACAAGGAACAACGTTGAATTCCTCGTCTCCGACGAGTCACAGATTGCACCCCTCCAGGCTGAGCTGAAGGAGAAGGGTCATCTGATGGGCGGCATCGGCTCCAGGATCAGCAACATCGTCCATACCCAGGGCTGGGTGCATTGCCACTCCGCATGTACAGATGCTTCAGGTCTTGTGAAGGTCCTCATGGACGACCTGTCCGAGTACTTCACCACAAAGGAGACCCCCAACAAGGTCAGGCTTGCAGTTGCCTGCTGCGTGAACATGTGCGGTGCAGTTCACTGCTCCGACATCGCCGTTGTGGCAATTCACAGGAAGGTCCCTGTAATTGACCACGACAAGGTTAAGAACATGTGCGAGATCCCCTCAACGATCGCTGCTTGCCCCACAGGCGCCATCAGCCCTGATCCGGCAAAGAAGAGCATCAAGATCAACGAGGACAAGTGCATGTACTGCGGTAACTGCTTCACCGTCTGCCCTCCCGTCGAGATCCATGATCCCGAGAACGATGGTGTTGCCATCGTGGTTGGCGGAAAGGTGGGCAACCTCAGGTCTGAGCCTAAGTTCTCCAAGCTCGCCATCCCCTTCATCAAGAATAATCCCCCCAGGTGGCCTGAAGTAACAGCCGCCGTGAGGATGATCCTTGAGGCCTATATCGCGGATGCGAAGAAGCACGAGAGGGTTGGAGAGTGGATTGAGAGGATCGGTTGGGAGAAGTTCTTCAAGATCACCAACCTGCCCTTCACCTTCCAGCACATCGACGACTTCGTCATTGCAAGGGAGACATTCAGGAACACCGCTGCATTCAAGTGGTAAAACACTAACCAGTCCCGGCCTTCAGCCTCCGGCGCAAGCCGGGGGCTGTTCGCTGACTGCAAAGAAAGAGGTGGATCATGGAAAAAGAAGAAGTCAAGAAAAAGATATACGAGCTCGTTGAGAAGTCCACTGGCAAGAAGAAGCTGAAATCAAGCGACATCCAGAAGACGGTGTCTGCTGAGAACGGCATCACCAGGGACGATGTGAAGGACGCCCTCAGGGACCTCATCGACAACGGCACCCTTATCTACACCTACTTCGGCGGAAGCTTCGTGGAGATTCCCCCGAAGGAGTAAGGATTTATTTTTGTCTTTTAAAAAAGGCGGTCCATTTCAGGATGGACTGCCTTTTTTTTGAGCTGCTACGGTATTCCGAGATCGACAAGGCCGGCCTTTACCGCTATGCCGATGGCCTGGGTCCTGGAGCCTACGCTGAGCTTGTCCATGATCTTCTTGATGTGAAAATTGACGGTGGATTCGCTGATGCCGAGGATTATGGAGGCCTCCCATGAGCTTTTCCCTGCGCCTATCCATTTCAATATCTCTATCTCCCGTGGTGTAAGGTGGGGGAGAGCCACCAGGGGCCTTCTGTGGATGACCGATAAAAGCGCCTGGTGCAGGTGAGGCACAAGGATCTGGATTATTCTCTCTGTTCTCGGCAGAAGCTCAACACTGTCGCCTGCAAAGGAAAACATGCTGCCCTCGGAACTGACCGGGAGTCGTGTGCCATGACTATAGCCCTTGGTGAGCCCGAATCCGGCTGCCTTCTCAAAGAAATCCCTGGACTCGGGGTAGATCTTTTCCGTCTCCTTCCAGTTCTGGAATTTGTAGAGCCTGAAATTTTCTTTCACCAGGGGGTCTGCTGCCGCCATTCCCTTGAGGATGTACAGCTCC
>JBAZFD010000321.1:0-3125 GCA_041653575.1 Thermodesulfovibrionales bacterium | reverse complement strand
AAGACGGACAACCGACTTTCCGGCCCGGACTCCTGTCTCCATGACAGCGATTGTCTCGTCGAGGGTCATGGAGGCTGAATTGTGGATCTCCGCCTTTATGCCCTCAAGGAGGGCGGGGTTCACGAGACTCCCGGCGTAGATGACCACGTCCGCTGCGTCAAGGAGCCTTCTGCCCTTGAGGGTGATGAGCTCCGGGTCTCCGGGGCCAGCTCCGATGAAGAATATCTTAGACATTGATTCCCGCCTTTCTTTCTGTGTATTCAGAGAGGGAGGTGATGAGGCCCTCTATTTCGTCATTCCAGGGAAGTCCTGCTGATATGCGTGTGAGGTATCCCTTTTCCAGGAGAATCCTATATGTCGTGGGGAAGTTCAGGTCATAGACCCATGAGAGCTTGAGAAGCCTGAAGTCGTTCAGCACTCTCATATCCGCCAGAACTGCGCCTTTTCCTGCTTTAACGCTGGAAAGGATCTGGGGGGAATAATCAGGTGTGTCAGGCAACCCAAGTGCTGTGGCAGTTGCCGTAACCTTCCCTTCGTAGTAGTCTGCAAAAACCTTCCAGATGTCCAGCTTGTCGGCGTCGCGGATCAGCCTGAGGAAGAGGATGGTCTCCTCATCATCCAGATCAGGGATGCCGAGGGAGTTGTGGAACTTTACAGCCTTGACGATCTGTTTTTGTGTCTTTTCCGGGAGCTTACTGACGATGCCCTTTTCTCTGATGATCTCAGCGCCGAGCATTCCGTGATTCAGCGAGACAGAGTCCTTGTATGTCCTGTATTGCGCATACTGGGGGAACCTGCCCACATCATGAAGAAGGCCTATCGCCTCGGCGATCCGAACCCGGCTGTCATCGAGCCCTTCTTCACGGGCAATGCGGGCGCAGTTCTCCGCTACCCTGAGGGTGTGATGTTCCTTGAGGTCAATGTTCTCCTGGTCTTCTTTTTCGGGCATGGCGAAGGTTCGGCAATACTCCATGAACCATTCCCTTAAATCTGTGATATCCCTTTCTTTCATTTTTTGATGATCACCTGTGAGAAGTAGTTCAGGTCTGCATCAGTAACCAGATTCAGGTCCCTGATGATCAGCTCATCCTCCATCCCGGCCTTTGCCACATAGACCGCCTTTCCGCTGAGGCCCATCTCATTGAGAAGATCCCTTACCTGGGTAAAGACCTTGCTCACCTTCATGAGGACAACGGTGTCAAAGGACTGGAGGATGGTCCTGATGTCCTCGATGTAGTTCGCAGGCAGGATGGCGATCTTCTCATTGGCGAGGCTGAGCGATACCCCGGCGCGGGCTGCCGATGCGTTGATTGACGAGACACCGGGGATGATCTCTATCCTCAGACCGGGGCTCTGCTTGAGGAGTCTGTCATGGAGATAGAAGTAGGTGCTGTATATGGTGGGGTCGCCGATGGTGATAAAGGCCACGTCAATCCCCCTGTTCAGCCTATTCAGAACGCTCTCCACCGTTTCATTCCACTTCGCATCAAGCTCCACAGAAGGGTCAAGGGGCAAGGGGCCGGGGGCAAGGGTCGGAATCCCGGCATTTTCCTGGGCTTCTTCTGGATCCATGCCCCTGGACCCTGGACCCTTCCGTGTTTTCCTCATCGGGAAATGCGCCTCGATGATCTCTTTGCCTTCGAGGGGGACGATGCCCTTGATGATCGAGAGGGCGAGGCTGCTTCCCTCCTCCCTTCCCTTGGGAACGCAGAGACAGGTCGCTTCTCTGAGAATCCGAGCAGCCTTGAGGGTGAGGAGCTCAGGGTCTCCGGGACCGACGCCTATGACATAGAGTGTGCTTTTCATATCCGGACATTTTACCATGATGAACCGCCTCCTGAATTCAATGCTTACCCCTCACCATAGCCCTCTCCCCCAAGGGGCGAGGGAATCTCATTTATTTCCCTCCCTTGAGGGGAGGGACTGAAGGGAGGGTGATCTCCTATTCCCTTGTCCCCCTGATGACAAAGATGGGGTTCTGGCCTGCGAGGCAGTGGCCGGTGCCGAGGGGTTTCAGCCTTGAGACTGAGACCTGTGACGCATCCACCTCGAAGCCATGTGCTTTGAGGGAGTCAACCGCCGCCTGGAATGTCTCCATGATCGTGGCGTTGATGACAACAATTCCAGCGGGCATGACCTCGCTGATCAGATCTATAATAGCCGGGAGATTCCCGCCGCTTCCTCCTATGAATACCCTGTCAGGAGCAGGCAGATTCTTCAGGATCTCAGGCGCCGCGCCCTCGATGATCTCTACGTTTGGGGTATCGAACCTGACCCTGTTTCTCCTGATGTTCCCGATCTGCTCCGAATCTTTTTCTATGGCGCAGACCTTCAGTCCTGGGGCAAGCCGTGCAGCCTCTATAGACACAGAGCCAGACCCCGCGCCGATGTCCCAGAGCACACCCTGTGTTGTTAGCCTGAGCTTATGGATGGAGACCGCCCTCACCTCATCCTTCGTAATAAGCCCCCGCGAGTGCTCAATCTCTTTTTCCGTCAGCCCCAGTCTGTGTTCTGTGTTCTGGGCTCTGACATCTGTCTTCTGACTCCTGCCTTCTGGCCTTTTGATGATCACCACATTGGGCTCAGAGAAGCTCATCCGCGCAATCTCCTCGGGGCTCCCCTCAGTGACCCTCTCATCGGGATATCCGAGCTTCTCACAGACGAAGATCCTCAGGCCTGCCAGCCTCACCGTCTCCGCTATCGTCTGCGGATTGTTCTCCCTGTCTGTAAGGATGGCGATCTTGGGGTGTCTCTCAAGAAGCAGGGGGATGTCCGTCATCTCATAGGGGAGCCGCCGTCTTTTCTCGGGATCAGGCCCGCCGTGGAGACTCATGAGAAAGGCGTCTTCCCATGGTTCTTTGATCTTTGAGAAGGCGAGCTGGATGCTCGAAAGGTCGGGGATGATCTCTACTATCTCCTTCCCGAACTCCTGCACCGCCTTCCTCCCGATCCCCGAGAAAAGCGGATCACCCGAAGCCAGCAGTACGATGTTCTTTGTTTCTTCTTCGTGTTCTGACTTCTGTCCCCTGATAAACTCCATCGTCTCATCCACCCTGAGGATGACCTTCACCCTCTCCTTCACAGCCTCGTACTCCTCATAGGTTTGAAAGACCTCGAAGAGCCTC
>JBAZFD010000320.1:0-3093 GCA_041653575.1 Thermodesulfovibrionales bacterium | reverse complement strand
CGCGTGAAACAACTGCGGCGGAGATGGCGAGGGTCCCGCCGTCAGGCATCGCCTGCACGGCGTTGATAATGATGTTCATGAAGACCTGCTGGATCTGGTTGGGATCCATAAGGATCAGGGGCATCTCATGGGAAATATTATTGACTATCTTCACCCTGCTCCTCTCAGCCTCGGCATTGACGAAGAAGAGCGCCTTTCCCATCACATCATACACATCGGCAGGGGCAACACGCGGGACCCCGGGTTTTGCATAGCTCAGGAGATCCTTCACGATCTTGTCAAGCCGGTTGATCTGGTTGAGTATCTCCGTAAAAATGGTCTTCTTGTTCTCGTCTGACTGGAACTCGGTGTAACAGACCTGCATGGCGCAGCTGATCCCTGCAAGGGGGTTCTTTATCTCATGGGCAATGCCTGAGACGATCTCGCCCAGGGAGGCCAGCTTTGCTGCCTTCTCCATCTGCTGCATATGGAACATCTCAAGCTCCCGCTTTGTGGATTCCAGGGAGTCGATCATGTTGTTGAATCCGGCGGAGAGGTAGGCAAACTCTCCGTCACCCTTTTCCTCCGATCTCACCGTAAGGTCCCCTTGCTCCACCTTCTTCATCACCCTCATGAGCCTCTGGAGAGGCCTGTTGATGAGCCTCTCTCCTATGGCAAGAAAGATGATCGCCATGATGATGAAGCTCAGGGTAAGGGAGAGTATGTCCTTCTTGGCCGAATCTATAATGGAGCTCCTCACCCCGGCAAGGGAAAGCTCCAGATCCAGGACTCCCCTTATCTTCTCTTCAGCTCCGTGGCAGCGGTGACACTCAGGCATGTTCGGGATTGCTTTAAGGTATGCCGAATGGGAGACTTCATGACGGCGGACGGTAAAAGGCCCCTCCTTTCCCTTTTTGAACCTCTCCAGCACATCAGGGCTGATGGCGCTGCCGACCTCGGACCTGTGGGAAGAAACGATCACCTTTCCGGTCTTCGGATGGAATATCCTCACCACCTCCAGTTCGGCATTGCTCTTGGAAAGCTCCTCTATCTGGGACTGGAGCTGGGGCCACCTGTTCTCAAGCATGAGGAGCATGACGCTCTGCTTGATGATGTCCGACAGGAGCGCGGCCTTGTCCTCCTGGGCGGCGATGAGCCTCTTATGGGTGTCATAGATCGTTGTCCAGGCAATAAGCACTGAGACACCAAGAAGGGTGAAGAGGGAAATGAACAGCAGTTTGAATCGAACGGTCTTGAGTATATTCATTTACTTTTCATGGCAGACCTGACAGAGCCCGAAAGCGCTGTCAGCACCGTTGACAAAGAAAAACCGGGAGTCCGATATATGTGGGTTATGACAGCTCGCACAGGACAGGTCGCTTCCCTTGCGGAGAGGGTCAGGCCTCCCCTTTGTGGGATGAGTGCCGCCGAAGACGAACCCTGCAACCACATGGGTCTCCGTGACCTTCTCCTCGTGACAGGAGGTGCAGAGCTCCCAGGCCGGCTTTCTCAGCCAGAAGGGGTTGTCCGAAGCATGGGGGCTGTGGCAGATAGTACAGGAGCCTGTTGCTGTCGGGCCATGAACAAACCCCTTGCGCGCCCACTGCTCCTCAGCGTCCTTGTGACAGGTGAAGCAGATATCCCTGGTGGGGCTCTTCACTGCATATCTGACAGGATTTCCCCCAGGCTCATGGCAGGAGAGGCATCCCCAGACCGCTGCGGGGCCATGGACATTGCTGAATCCCGTTACCTGCCTGTGGCAGGTGTAGCAGGCGGAATCTGAAGGGACTGCCGGGATGACCTCCGACGATCCGGGCTCCATCTTATGGCAAGGTTTACAGACCTCTTCCTTTGCCTTTGTATGAAAGGGGTTGAGACCGAAACCGGGCGGGGGGACCCTGGAATCCTTCGACACTTCGACAACGCGGTAGACCGTGATATCGGCCTTCTGCACAACAGCGCCGCCTTTCTCGGCCGTTACGGTAAGGGTATTCAGACCGGGCTCAAGCTCCAGGCCGCCGAAGCAGAGGTATTCCCTGCGGGGGGCAAGTGCGCTCTTTTTCCCTTTCAGCTCCACGGCAATGGCATCCATTCCCTTATCAGCCACCCTGAGAGTCACGGCAATGAACTGCCCGGCAACATAGGATTGATCATGAGGCTCCACAACCTGGAAGGAAGGCGTTGCCGATCCCGAGGAGGACACAAGGATAAGGGATATCCCAGCCATGATAATTCCGAAAAGAAAACCGCCTCTCCACCTCAGCCTCCCTGAAGACCTCAAGCAAAATCCCCCATCTCTTTGTATAAAAATTTCTCCTGAAAATCAAAGCGCACGCCTTCGTGTATATTACAATTAGTCCTGAAGATTTTACAAACCTTCAGTTATCCAGAATCCACCGTCAACTTTGCGCGGGGATGCATTCGAACGGTTTCAGCGGGCCGTCGTGCTTCACCGGAACGGTGAGGCGGCCCGGTGCCTCGGAGCGAAGCGAGAATGAGTGAGAATGCGTCCCCGCGCAAACTTCGAGTTTCTTTGATGGTGGATTCTGGCTATCAACACGAGGACAGGAGAAAAAGCGGGCCTGTTCCCTGCGCAGGCCTTCAGATCCTCCCCGCCGGTTTCAGCTTGTCGGTGAAGGCCTTTATCCTGGGGAGGGCCTCAATCGCTGCTTTTTCGCCCTCCATAATCGCCTCATGCCTCTTTTCGAAGTCGCCTGATCCGATGCGTCCGACCTTGGGCCTGACCACCACATCGGCCCTTGAGAGCTGGGCCTGCGCGATCTTGCTGTACATGATGTTCACCGACTGGAGGATCGTCTCCATTGTCCCCTGGGGCTGCTGCGACTCCAGGTCTGAGGATATGTCCACGGCAATAATCACGTCGGCGCCCATCCTTCTGGCAGCATCCACAGCCACGGGACTCACCACCCCGCCGTCAACATACATCTTCCCCTCTATCCGGACCGGCTGGAACACCCCTGGGATGGAGCAGCTCGCCCGCACCGCCGTTCCCGTGCTGCCCCTGCCGAATACCACCTCCTGCCCGTTCTGGATGTTGGTGGTCACGGCATAGAAGGGTATCCTGAGTTTTTCCAGGGGCGTGTTCTTCACCAT
>JBAZFD010000319.1:0-3155 GCA_041653575.1 Thermodesulfovibrionales bacterium | reverse complement strand
TCTCCCACCCAGATGCCTATGTGCTGAGAGGTACCAGCGTCTGCGATGGTCCTGTGAGGCCTATTGACTTCGAACTCACACTTACAGGCCTTGCACCAGGACTTGCCTTTCAGCATTTGGAGGTCTGGTTTTGTCTGGTCGCAGCGGGTGCAGGTTCTCATGGTTCACACCCCGGAAGTGCTCGATTCACCCTAGCCTTCAGAGGGCGCACTTGCGCCTTCGCCCTGGGCTCGTTTCCCTTCGCAAAGCAAGAAGCACATACGGCCCCTGGATAGCCGGCAAGTCTCAGAGCGAAGGCTTCTTTTTCTCCGCACTTGCTGCAGAGCTTCATGGCGACCCCCTGAGCTTGATATTCTCAAGCCTCAGCACCGCGTTCTTGATCGCCAAGTTTCCGATCCGGTCATGATAGACGTCTTTCTGAGCCAGGAGCTGATCTCTCTCGACCCTCAGAAGATCATAGGCGTGCTGCAACTTCAGGAGATCCTGTGTCAACTGGTGAACTTGATCTCGAAGAGCCTCAGCTCGGTTATATTCGAACCGTCTCTCTGAATCAGCATATTCGAGTGCACTCATGCCCAGGACCTCCAGACTCGCCAGCCGTCCGCCTTCAGTGCATCCATCCTATCCACTATTGCCCAGGCAGGTCCCGCAACATAGGACGTCTCTGTGCACACGCAGTCAGCGCACTTCGAGGACCTCACCATCGCCAACCCCACCCAGCCCGGATGAGTGAACAGCTGCCAGGATAAGCGCAGGAGTGCGACTAGGTGTGAATTCATAGAACCCTCACGCCCCGAACATTGGTTAGGCCCCAAGTCTTCTTGTGAAGCCTCCTGCTGTAGTAGGTGCGGACATCTGCCCAAAATCGGACTGCATCCCCGATGTTGGCGGCATATGAGATCTGCGACCTGTAGGTGTTCGCCCACTTGTGGTCGTCTGAAAGTTGCTCCTCCAGATCAGTGGAAAAAGATGGGTCGAGGCTGAAGACCCTGGAGAATCCGTAGTGGCCTCTGACGCCTCGATCACTGAGCACGCCCTGGAAGGGAATGTTCCAGGCGATGATATCTGTCTGCACTCAGGCCACCCCCAGGATTCTCTTGAGCTGCGCCTCTCGCTCCCGAAGCCTGCGGATCTCTGCCTGCACGGTCCTCAGCTCCGAGAGAGTTTCTGCGAGGAGGAGGATGTCAATCAGCTGCATGGCATCCTCTGCACGGTGTGCTCGCCATCCTTCAGGATCTCAATGTACTCGCCTGTGAGCCTGACCAGCTTCTTCTGGAGTTCGGCTGGCAGAATCACCTGGTGCTCGCCCTTCTTGGTGGTCAGGGTCACCAGTATGAACCCAGGGGCATAAGGGGCGATGGCACTCAGGGTGCCTCTCCGGAATTGAAGGTCGTGAAGGGAGATCAGCGCCCTGGGAAAAGCACTTATAGAAGCGCTGGCAGTACCAGACATGGCGCTCAGGGCTCCTGCTCTGGGCGGCCAATCCGTCCCAGGGCTTCTTTTCCGAATTCAGTGATACTGCAGTAGACTCTACCCCTGCGGCGTACTCTGTCTAGCTTGACGTATCCGAGCACTTCAAGCCGATTTAATCGATCCCGAAGCTGTTTCTCTGATAGCAGTGACAAAAACGGCTTTACGATCTCGTTTAGTGGTACATCGGGATGTGATTCGCATTGGCCTAATAGGCTGTCATCGATTTTATCCAACATATCTCCGTCCCAGGACTGGGGCGGACAACACTGGCCACACTGGCGTGCATGACCACAAGCGCAACGGCAATATACTCGCTGCGCTAATCATGTGTTGTCCGTGGGTCAAACCCGTAAATCTTGGCAGGTTGGCGGGTTTGGCTCCGGTCCTATTATCGCTTGCTTTTTCAGCAGTCATTCATTTCACTCCTTATACTATATACTGTTTGCTTGTGCGCGGGCGGCGCGAAAGTGATTATTCGCACTCCTGCAGCGCGGCATTCAGGTATTCTTTCGAAATACTGATATCCAGGCGTTCCAGGGAGTCCCTGGCCGCTTGGAGTAGTCTGCGAACTTCGTCCTTATCCATAGTACCTCCGTTTTTGAAATGAGGCTGAGAGAATTGGACCCTCTCGCGCACCAGCGCCCCTCAGACGATTGCAATCCTGCCCATGCGCTCGATCTCCAAAATCTCCAGGGCGACGCCCCCCTCTTCGACCCCTTCGAGTGTCCTGCCTATCTGATTCTTTGCCCAGGCGTATGCGGCCTCGAAGTCATCGGCTGCGATCTTGGATTCCACACGCCTGTTATTGCCGTCTTCGTCCTTGCCTTCCAGTCGGAATCTTACATCGAATCTAATTTTCTGTTCCATACAATCACTCGCTGCCGGGCCTCGACCCAAGGCAGCTTCGAGGATTGGTAGTACTAGATCAGCTGCACATTTGTGCCTAATCTAGTACCACTGGATACACTCATCTTTTTGATCCCACTTTGATGACAGGGAGGCCCTGGTCGTCTGAAGGGGCATTGCCCCAGGGGGTGACTGCCAGGACCGCGTGCGGGCTTAGAAGCCCTCGATTTGTTTGGTGATAGTCACAATATTTGCCCATGGAACGAAGGTCTCGCCGCCGATCATGATCCCATGACTCAGCCAAGCGCTGATCTTCACGCCCTGAAGCCAGGCGCCCGCGGGCTTGAGCTTCCCTTCCCAGACCACCGGGGTCTTGAGGACCATCATGACTGGGTGGTCACCGAAGGGGTTTGGCTCTGAGGCCTGCATGCTCAGGGCTCCTTCCTAACAGGGCAACTCACTGAATATTCGCAGCCCTTGCAGAACCTATACTTCGGCTCTGGTAGCTCTTCATCCTCATCCACACAGCCCACAAGATCGCCATCTTTGTCGATGAGCGGGCTCCCGGATGTGAAAAGGAAGGCCGCGTAATTGGGCTGCAACTCAGATCCTCCTATTCTCTCTGGAAACCAGGCCGCAGCCTGGCTGGTATTTGTCGTAGATTCCATCATCCCAGAGCTGGCAGTGGTTTTCGGAGCAGTATTGGTCTTCCTTCTGACTGATGCTTTTGATGGGGCATGTGAGGCTCATGCCCAGGCCCCCATAGGGGCGATCATTTCTCTGATGTCCACATTCGCCCTGTCCAGCTCGACGAAGCCGTCTGCTGAGACTGCATA
>JBAZFD010000318.1:0-3162 GCA_041653575.1 Thermodesulfovibrionales bacterium | reverse complement strand
TGAACTTCTCGCCGCCGATCTCATACCACCTGCCTGTCTTCTGCCAGACCTCGGCAGGGTGAAGAATGGGCATGGAGATCTCCTGTGCGCCTATGCCATCCATCTCCTCGCGCATGATCCTGTTGATCCTGTTCATGACCCGCCATCCCAGGGGAAGGTAGATGTAGAGACCGGAAGCGAGCTGCCTCACATAACCGGCCCTGAGCATGAGCCTGTGGCTGACAGCCTCCGCCTCAGAGGGGACCTCCCTCATAGTGGGAATGAACATTTCAGAGAATTTCATACAATAGCCTCCAGGCATTCAAGAGTGGTCTGTAATATAGCACTGGAAGGACAGGGAAGACAAGGACGGAACCCACGCCAAAAGGATGATTACTGGGGATAGTGGGCACCGTCCCCTTCCTTGACGGCAAAGGTAACCGTGCTGTCCCTTTCATTGATTGTGAACTGGAAATGGGAGAGGAAACTGCCCCCAAGAAGGTTCTCCCGAAGAGTCGGCATGTAGACACAGTCCACATCAGCCACCTCAAGATGTCCTGCCTTCATGGAGGGTATGGTAAAGAGGTAGGAGTTCACAGGCCCGTTGGCGGTCATAGCCTGAGACGAGCGGCTGAAATCACGGATGCCCAGCCTTCTGATCGTCTCAGAGGTAAGGGCAACGTAAGAGGCCCCCGTATCCAGCAAAAACTCAACAGGGAAACTGTTCACCTCCAGGCTGAGGAACTTTACATTGCGGTATCCCTTCTCATAGTAAGGGATAGTGACAGAGAAGAGGGAGGATGAAACAACCCTGGAACTTTTCCGGGGAACCTGGACGGGAAGAGAAGGAGACTGAAGAGGAACCTCAGGCCTGGCTGGAGTTGCGGAAAAAGGCACCGGGGTATTTACAGGCTGGGGAGTCTGCCCGAAATAGAACCGATAAGAAAAAAAAGGGAGCGACAGAATCAACAGGATGGCTATGATGTGATACCAGCGGAAGTTGATGGTGAGCTGTCCGCTGAATTTCTCATAAAAAATCCCGTACCGCTCATTGGACTGCGCAGCTTTTTTAGGATTTTCACGGTACCAGTCCCTGTCATGCACTCCCATAGGAACTCCTGAAGGTGATACTTAAAATATATCAGATTTAGAGGGAAAGTTTTTAAGGGTTTGCAACTTTACATAATATATCTTATCGGACATTAGATTTAAACAGGGAATGTTGGCAACTTGTTACAAACCCTTGGGGTATTGTTCCATTGACGCTATGAATCCTTGGTTTCTTCAGAACTGTAGAATGAATAGGCATATGAAAAAACCCTATAACTGAGAGGGTTCCCTCCAAAATATAACCTCTGCCGCTGCCTCTCCCTTTTCTGTCCGCGCAATGCGGCCATTGACAAGCATCCCCGGCTGAAGCTCTTCCGCTGCCACCAGCATTACCTTGATATAATTACCCGTTGTCCCGGACCAACCGGAGTCTGCCCCTCCCTCAACAATAAAATCAAGGATCTTCCCCTCATGCCTCCTGATAAAACGGCGCCTCTTCTCCTCTCCCAGTGCCCTGAGCTCTGTAGCACGCTCCTTCTTTATATTCCCCGGCACCTGCTTCGGGAAAAGGGCGGCCCTGGTTTTCGGCCTGGGAGAATAGGGGAATATATGGAGATAGGAGAAGGGGAGAAACTCAAGGATGCGCCTGGTGTTGCCGAATTCAACCTCACCCTCTCCGGGGAAACCGACGATCACATCCGTGCCGAGTCCGATATCAGGGACCCGTGAGAAGATCTCATCAACACTGCGCAGGAAGTCTTGAGAGCTGTATAATCTATTCATTGATTTCAATATGTTATCATCTCCGCTCTGAAGCGGGACATGAAGGTGACTGCACAGCCTCTGGTCCTGAAAGAGATCAAGGAGTCTTGCGTCTATCTCACGCACTTCAAGGGAGCTCAGCCTGATCCTGGGTATAGCAGTCCGGGTGAGGATCTCCTCTATGAGATGGGAAAGTCCTTTTTGGGGAGAAAGATCCATGCCGTAGGTCCCCAGATGAATACCGGTGAGAACCACCTCTTTATACCCCATGGACTCATATTCAATGATTTTCCCAATGATCTCATGGAGGGGAAGGCTCCTTGAACGTCCCCTGGCAAGGGGAATGGCGCAGTATGAGCAGGAATAATTGCATCCGTCCTGCACCTTGACTATGGATCTCTGGCGGGACCTTTTTGACCCTTGGAAAGTTTCCGAAGGAAGAGACAGCGCAATACCTTCAGTGTCAGATGAGGTAATAGACTCTATCTGATTGACAATATTTTGCTTTTCGATATTATGCACAAACCTGATCTCACCGGGCATCCTCTCCAGTTCCTCCCGGTTCAATTCACCGAAACAGCCGGTGACAATGACTGCCCTGCTGCCCTGGGCTGCCCGCTTGATGAACTGGCGGGACTGATGATCAGCCCCTGAGGTAACGGTGCAGGTATTGATAATACAGAGATCAGGCTCATCAGACAGATCCACCAACCGATGCCCCTGAGATAGCAGGGAATGCTCCAGGCCCATCATTTCTGCTTGGTTGGTTCTGCATCCGAGTGTAACAATAGCTATCTTCATCGTTTAAGGCAGGGGAACAGCTTCGAGGGTATGCCTGTGCGCCTTTTCTATTCTAACGGAGAGGATCTGTCCTACCCTGCACCCTGACGAGGGGAGAGTTACAATCTTATTGGTCCTGGTCCTGCCCTGGAACCCTTCAGATCCGTCTTCCCTTTGCCCCTCCACAAGGACCTCCTGGATTGAGCCTTCGCGGATCCTGTTTCTTTCGTCGGTCATGCTATCCTGAAGAGCAAGGATCTCGGCAAGCCTCTCTGACTTCACCGCTTCAGGGAGATGACCCTCCATGAGGGCTGCCTTGGTGTGCGGCCTCGGAGAGTACTTGAAGGCGAAGATGCCGTCGAAACCGACCTCCCCCAGGGCCCTGAGGGTTTCCCTGTGGTCCTCATCAGTCTCCTGGGGGAAACCGGCTATGATGTCCGAGGTAATAGCTATACCGGGGATTTCCTTCCTCAGACTTTCCACCTTCCTGAAGTAGTCGTCGTAGCTGTACTTCCTGTTCATAAGACTGAGGATGCGTGTTGATCCTGACTGGAGGGGAAGATGGATGTGCTCGCAGACCTTCTCCAGGTC
>JBAZFD010000317.1:0-3187 GCA_041653575.1 Thermodesulfovibrionales bacterium | reverse complement strand
GGTTCTTAAGGATCTTCAGATTCCCCGGCTCCCCGAGAGGCGTAAGACGGAACCCTTCCGGAACCTCGGCAAGAGAATACCCGCTTGTCCAAGAGGAAACATAAGCTGCATTCTTTCCTCCAGGAACAATCGTATCCGGCTTGGCTGCAAGCTGGTCGAGAATCCGAATCTGCCGAATCCTATCCTTCACCGCCTCCGGAGCACGAGCAAGCGAATCGTCAGGAACGCTTCTTCCCGCTGCCTCGTTACGAAGAAGAGAGAGCCACTCTTCGTCCGCTCCTTCGATTCCTTCAAGGACCCTTCCCTTCGCTTCCTTGATTGCTTCGGAAGAACTCTTGTATCCTTTTCTTGCTCGCCAAAGAGTGGACATATACGGAGCCATCGAAAGCGCCATGTTAAAGGTAAAGTCGAAAGCGATTCCTGTTCCGAAGGCTTTTCCAAGAGCAGCCGCATTCGTCTCGACTCTCTCACTATCTCCCTCTGGGAGAGCCGCACGGACAAGGGTTCTTCCTACCTCAAAGAGTCCTTCTGCTCCCGCTTCCACTGCGGCAGGAGCAACGGTCTTAAGGAGAAACTGCCCGCCTCGGCTTTGAAGAAAACGAATAGTAGACTTCTCCGCCATCATCCCAAGTCCAGCCGTCACCGGCCCACCGATAGGAGCGGTTATCTCTGCGAAGGCTGCGTAATCTCCTACCGTCCCCACTACCTTTCCAAGAGTCCTATACGACCTATCAAACTTCGCCCATCTCGCGTCCTTATCCATGAGAGTGGTGAAGTATTCCCTTGCCTTCCTCTGATCGCTTCCGTAGAGGGTTTCGTAGACTCGTCCTTTTCCCGAGATTCCCTCTTCCCCCGCTACCGCTCTCTCCAGAGGATCGAAGATTTTCGCTGCGATGAACTTCGGAATCGTCATCACCTGATTGGCAGTAGAGGCCATGTTTCCAGTAAGCGCCAACCCCAAGGCATTCGGATCGTTTCTCTTAATCCCCTCGCCAATTTCCAAGGCTTCTTTTCCGATTTTAGGATTCTCGAAAACCGGAGGTAGTTCCGTCGCTCTCCAGAGCGCCCGAAGCTTATCCTTTTCCGAAAGCGCCTGATACTCCGGGTTGTCTTTCCACTTCTCCAAGAAATACCGCTGCCTGACTCGAACCTGATCCGAGAAAGCAAGCTTGGCAAACTCCGGGTTACGCTCCAATTCCGCAAGACTCTTGGGAGCCATCTATGACTCCTCCTTAAAAACCATACTTATCGAAGAAAGCGTCCCCCGCTGAAGGCTCCTCTGGAGGTGGCTCAGAGACGGCTTGGTCGATCCTGTCGCTCAGAGGAGCCTTTCTGGTAGTCTCCTCGTAACGTCCCTTGGTGAGACTCCTGACTCCTTCCAGAAGGTTCTCCCACACGCTTGGGATATAGACCGTTCCGGTCTCGATCTTAATTCCGGTCCTGGCGGTAGCCTTGTTTGCCATGTCTTGAAAGGACTTAAAATCCCCCAGGAGACCGTTCCTTCGAAGCTCCTCATCTGTTCCAACCGAACCCTTCGGGAGTCTGCTCAAAACCATTTTCATCCCATTCAATCCACTCTCGAACATTTTAATTTCTTCCGGAACCATCACCCCCCCGAGGGCTTTCCCCATCGCCATCTCGTCTCGTTTCAGATCAAGCTCCTTCGAGAGAAGATCACTTTTCTGTCTCTGCAAACCGATACTCTCTCTCATGTAGTCGATCTTCTTAATCTCCAGCGCAGTACGGTCCTGATCGAGGGGAATCTGCTTGATCTTTACCTCTGCCTCGATCTGTGCGATGCTCTGCTCTCGGGCGGTTCGGGCTGCTTCCTGGAACCTCGTCGTGCTTTCAGCGGAAGGAAACCTCCTTGCGATGATTTCCTGAATCGCCGGGTCCTGTAGTTTCTCCCGGTAGACGGTTGCTACGTCCTTCGGATCGAGGTCCTTCAGTTGCATGATAGTGAGGAACTGGTCGGTTTTACCAAGCGCCTTTTTCAGGTTTACTCTCGCCTGATTTAGTTCCGAGGTAGTAGGTCTCCCGCTCATCACAAGAGTTGCATCCTGGACATACTGCATCGCATCGTTGAACTGAGAGGAGATCCTTGAAGCTACCCGCTGAATGGATTCCTTGGAAAAGTCTTTCTTCGAGGAGGAAATGAGTTCGGGGGATACTCCTGCGAATTGGGCAACATCGGGGGAAACCTTCGAGGGTTCGAATGAACTCCCCCCTCCTGTCTGCTCAAGAAACGTAGCGTAGGACCCAGGGTTTTCCTTAACGAGTTTACGCATCGTCTCAGGCTTTCCGGTTGGGTTAGAGACCTTCTTCCTTCCGTACATCCACTTCCAGAAGGCGGCGTCTTTACTCGTGTCAGTCTGCGCGGTAGCAACCGGAGCGGCCTGCTCCCCAGCTGGGGTAGGTCCCGTCACGGTAACAGGAGCCGGGGTCTGATCCCCAGGAACCGGAACCCCTCCCTCGGTATTCAATACCTCTCGTAAAACCTCACCAAGTCCTCCTGCCAAGCCGGTCTTAAGGGGGGTGGTTCTCGGATTGAGCCTTCCTGCAAGGTACTCCACTCCTTGAGGAACCATCTGTGACATGGCTTCGGCCCTCTTCTCAGGAGGGATACCGTATTTCTCCAGGACCGCATCCGCCACTGACTGAGCAACGGCGTTATACGCTCCAGGAGTCGAGGCTCCACCCCTCGCGGTATTGAGCGCCCTGAAGTATTCCGTCCCGATCTGATCTTGAGTGTTCGGCCCGTAGAAAGCCGTCTCGGTTTCAAGAGGAGAGGGAAGGCTTGGACCGGAAGGTTTAGGAGCAGGAGCAGGAGCAGGAGAATCAGCGGTAGGAGCAGCCGGTTTCTCTGGAGTCCCCGATTCCTCCTCCTCCTCAGGAACAAGGGAGGCAAGCAGCGCCTGAAGATCCAACCCGCCCTTCCAGCCTTCGAGCAGGGCGCTCCTAGGGTCTTCCTGAAGAATAGCTGCGTCGGCTTTATTTAGAAGGTCCTCTGGGGTGGCCTTTGTCTTAAGGATCGTGTCGTAGACCTTGTTTATGTCGTCACCCCGGAAGCCGATCGTCTTCAGGAAAGCCTTCGTGAGAGTAGGATCGTCCTGCATGACCCCCTTAAGTCCAAGGATGTTGCCCTTCGCCCTATCCTGAAGAAGTTCCTTCATCGAGTCATAGGCAT
>JBAZFD010000316.1:0-3210 GCA_041653575.1 Thermodesulfovibrionales bacterium | reverse complement strand
GAGGATGATTCTAATGCAACTTTTGCATTGAGATGCAAAAGTTGCATTCTTCATGCACTGCGATGAGGAGCGGGGAGGCTGAGAATAAACCTGCTTCCAGCCCCTGGATTGCTCTCTACCCTGATTTCTCCCCGGTGCGCCTCGATAATCCCCTTGGAGATGCTGAGCCCCAGTCCAGTCCCTTCGTCCAGAAGTGCAGCGCTTGACCGGTAGAACCGCTCAAAGATCTTGTCCTTTTCGTCGGCGCTGATTCCCATTCCCGTGTCCCTGATGGAGATCTGGATCCTTCCTTCCTTTTCCCATGCCGATATGTCCACGATGCCTTTATCTTTGTTGTACTTGACTGCGTTGGAAAGGATGTTGAGGATCGCTTCCGTCAGGAGGCTCCTGTCTCCCATGACGCGGATCTCTTCCGGAATGGATGAGGTTATGGAGATATCCCTTCTTTCCGCCATGGGCCTGATCATCTTGAGGGCGTCGTCAATGCAGTTTCTGACCTGGACCTCCTTGAAGTCGGCAGGTGTGAGGATGCCGGAATCAAGGCGGGCAACGGAGAGCATGTCGTTGATGAGTCGTGACATGCTAGTTACCACGGAGTTTATGGAGTTGAGCGCTTCCTGGTATTCCTCTGCCGACCTTTCCTGCTGGAGGAGCACGTCGCAGTGTCCTTTAATAACGGAAATAGGTGTCTTGAGCTCATGGGAGGCATGGGATATGAGCCTGCTCTCGGCATCAAAGGCCTTCTGGAGCCTTTCGAGCATCCTGTTGAAGGCCGTGGCAAGGACCCTCAGCTCCTGGACATCCATATCGGAGCCCATCCGCTCAGAGAGGTTTGTGGAGGATATCCTGCTGATTTTGAAACAGAACCTCCTCAGCGGCTGGAGGGACCTGTTTATTATCCACATGCCTATGAGGGAGGTGGATAGTATGGCCAGGGGGACGACGAAGAGGAGGGCTATCTTGAAGCTCTCTATTCTTTTGAGGGGGAGGCTGATGTCCTCTGCGATGATCACTGTGATCGCCTTCCCGAGAAGCCGGTGGTCATGGCGCAGGACCCTCAGGGGCTCATTATTGGGGCCTCTGGAGATGTAGGTCCATTCCTGCTGCTCCTTGTCATGGAATTCAAGGCTGCCTGTTTCGAGGTTGAACTTCGGATCGACGAGGGAGGGGGAGTAGATGGTCTCCCATCCTTCTACCATGACCTTGTAGTAATGTCCTGAACGGGGAATGGCATATTCCCCTGTTACGAGCTCAGCGATTTCAACCTCAAGTCCGCCCGTGTTCCCTTCTTCACCCTCTTCATGCTCTGCGTGCATGAGGCCGGTGGCCAGCTGCATCTTGGAGTGCAGGGACTGGTCGACGGCAGCGAAGGTGAGACGCCTCACCTCGTAGAAGCCGATGATCCCGAGGAAGACCAGGAGCAGGGCTGTGAAGGTGGAATACCAGAGGAAGAGCCTTCCCTTTATGGAGCCTGGGAAAAGCGTCACTCCTCACCCTTCAGCATATACCCCATCCCCCTGACGGTGTGGATGATCTGTTTTGCGAATTCCTTGTCTATCTTCCTTCTCAGGTAGGTGATGTAGACGTCTATGACATTGCTTTCGTGTTCTGCCATGCCGTCATAGACGTGCTCCATGAGCTCAGACTTGCTTACCACCCTGTTGGCGTTGAGCGCGAGGTATTCAAGTATGCTGAATTCCTTTGCCGACAGCCTGATATCCCTGCCTTCCCTCCTGACGGTCTTTGCATTTACGTCAACCTCCAGGTCGCCTATGGTGATGACCGGAGAGGGACGTCCCTTGCTCCTCCTGATGACGGACTGCATCCGCGCCACCAGTTCCTTGAAGTCAAAAGGCTTGGGTATGTAGTCGTCGGCCCCTATGTTCAGCCCCCTGATCCTGTCTTCCACCTCCCCCTTTGCCGTGAGCATGATGACAGGGGTCTGGATGTCCTTTTCCCGTACTTTCTGGAGCACGGTGAAGCCGTCCATCTTGGGGAGGAGGATGTCCAGGAGGATGACGTCATAGGGATAGGTCACAGCCATGAAGAGCCCCTCTTCTCCGTCAGCCGCATGATCCACGGAGAACCCCTTTTCCTCCAGGCCTCTCTTCAGGATTGTAGCGAGTTTGATCTCATCCTCTACAATAAGGATGCGCATGCCTGCACCGCCTGTTTTTCTGTTCCGTGATCAAGCATGGCCGGAACGATTGTCTTTGATTTCCGCATATGCCCCCCTTCAACCGCTGTTTTTTCCTGATGCTGATCCGGGAGGATTTCAGGCCCGCTCCCCCCGCGTCTCCGTGAATCATGGCAATATTAACTAAAATAATACCATAGACTTTGTCTTTGTCCTCTTCCGGAATCGTCAATCTCATCCGGCAATTCGCCTGCCGGCATATTCCCGGTCTCTATATCAGATTATCTAATGACTGCATAACCTGAAGGTGCTCTCAGCATCCGGAGTGGTATGATAATGGTATTTACTCAATTCTGACCTGAGGGGTGGAAGATGGAACTGAGATTGACATCTGATGAAGTCATTCAGCTGAAGGAAGGTGAGGACATCTACTCTGCCCTGAAAAGGGCGGGAGTTTACCTTGTTGCTCCCTGCGGCGGGAAGGGAACCTGCGGCAAGTGCAGGGTCACGGTCCTGGAAGGGGCCTATGAAGAGCTCTCTTACGGGAGGCTGACCGCACGGGAAAGGGAGGCCGGCACGGTGCTGGCCTGCCAGGCGATCCCAAAAGGCGACCTCCTTATAGATATTCCCAAGGAGTCCAAGCTGGTTGTAGGCGATAAGATTGCCATTTCCCGGACAAAGGATCTCCTGGAGTATCTCAGGTCCTATGGGGTGGAGATGAGCCCCATGGCAAAGATGATCTGCCTTGATCTTCCCGAGCCCTCCATCAGCGACAATATAAGCGATCTGGAGAGGCTCAGGCGGGCTCTGGACGAAAAGGGACTCAGGGATATGCGGTTCTCCAGGGGACTCATGACCCATCTCTCCAGGACACTCAGGCATTCAGGCTGGAAGATCAGCCTCACCTATATCGGAGGAGACCACCTGCCTGATGAGGCAATATTTGTGGGACCCGCCGAAGGGGTCAAGGGTATATACGGTATCGCCGTGGACATCGGTACGACTACCGTGGTTGTCTACCTCGTCAATCTCGCCACCGGCGAGATCGTGGACATCGGCTCCACCTACAACTC
>JBAZFD010000315.1:0-3210 GCA_041653575.1 Thermodesulfovibrionales bacterium | reverse complement strand
CCGGAGGAGGCCTCCGTCACCTCCACCTCGCCCAGGGGAAGCTCCACATTTCCCAGGGGCTCCTTGGTTACGGGGTGGATGAAGGCGCCTCCCTCCTTGAAGGCCTGGAGCCTCATCCCTGTCTTCAGTCCTCCCGCAGATCCCCTGTCTATCCGGACAGTTTCCCCTTCCACGGAGATGATCTTTGCGGCAACGGGTTCAAAGAAGGATAGTGTCTCCGCCTTCAGCGCCTCCAGGGCCGCCTTCCCTTCCTGGGGTGTCGCTGTCTGCTGCTGCGAGTGGGCTGTGGACAGGAACAGAACAAAGAAGGAAAAGATGATAAGGGTAAAGAGCTGTCTTGATCGTGATCTATGCATTATCCCTCCTGAGTGAGGACCGGGCTTTTGGTTTTAAAGTTATTAAAGGGGCTCTGCCCTGTGTGATGCGAAGCGCTGCTGCGGCACGATGCGCAGTGTTTCGTAACAGTTTAAAATATGGTCTGCCGAGATGTCAAAACCCCTTGACTAAAAAAAGGATTAAAGGTTTTAATAATCACCATGGAAAGGACAGAAGAGAGAACACAAAATACAGAATACAGAACGCGGAATGCAGAGCACAGAGCAGAGAGCGCAGACTACGGAAAGAGAGGCGCTGTCATGGCTGTGGTTATGCTCTTTTTGGGGATCTCGCTCCTTCTGGGCGGCTGCGGGGGGAAGACTGTTGTCAGGGATGAAGGCCCCTTTGATGCTGAAAAATCAATGGCCAGGGCTGAGCAGCTCCTGCAGGACAAGGAATACGATGAGGCAAGGAGGCTCCTGATCGAGATCAAAAACAGGGATACCTCCCGGAAATACTCCTCCCAGGCCCAGCTGAAGATCGCCGATTCCCATGTGCAGGAAGGAGACCCTGAGGTCGGGATCGCAGAGTACAAGAGGTTTCTTGAGATGTATCCCGAGGGGCAGTATGCCTCCTATGCCCAGTACCAGATAGCCATGGCCTACTTCACCCAGATAGAATCTCCTGACAGGGGATCAGGGGCTGCCGAGAAGGCGCTCGGGGAGTTCCTCATCCTGAAGGAGCGGTATCCGAGGAATCCTTACCGGGAGATCCTGGACCTCAGGATAGAGAAATGCAGGAATGTCATAGCAGACGGCGAGTTTATCGTCGGAGAGTTCTACTACAGGAAGGGCTCCTATCAGGCTGCCCTGAACAGGTGGGAAAAGCTCCTCAGGAGTTTCCCGGCCTATAAAAAGGCTGACGAGACCCTTCTCCTCATCGGGCAGGCATACAGGAACCTGAAAATGGAGGATAAGGCCAGGGAGGCCTTTGAGACGCTTATCCGTCAGTTCCCTTCCAGTCCTTTCGTTGCAGAGGCAAAGAAGCAGTTGTGACACTCCCTTATTATCCTGCCTTTGTTGATCTTACCGGGAAAAGCTGTATCGTAGTCGGCGGCGGAAAGGTGGCGGAGAGAAAGGTCCTTTCCCTCCTCCGGTCCGGGGCCTCTGTCACGGTCATAAGCCCAGACCTCAGTTCTCCCCTCAGGAGACAGAGGGAGAAGGGCGCCCTTGAACACAGGGAGAGAAACTACAGGAAGGGTGATTTGCGGAATGCCTTTCTTGTCATAGCAGCCACCTCTGATGAAGGGGTGAACAGGAGGGTTGCTGAGGACGCCCCCTGCCTCGTGAACGTGGTGGACAATCCCGAGATCTCCAGTTTTATTGTCCCTTCCCTCATCCGGAGAGGGCCTCTCTCTATCGCGGTCTCCACATCAGGGGCGAGCCCTGCCATGGCTATGGCCATGAGGGCTGAGATGGAGTCTTTGTACCCCAAAGAGCTCGGCCAGTTCCTGGAGTTCCTCAGGGGGATCAGGAAAAAGGCGCTGAAGGAGATAGGAGACAGGGAGATACGGGAGGAGTTCCTCCGGTGGGCCGGTTCTGCCGAGCTGCTTGAAAGGCTCCGGGAAAAGGGGCTGCAGGAGCTGAAGGGCCTGGTCCAGGAGCGGTTTGCAAAAAAGAAGAGGGGAATAGCCTGATGATAAATGTCGGTGTCATTGGCGTCGGATACCTGGGGAGGCACCACGCCCGGATTTACTCCCAGCTGGAGGGTGTGCAGCTCATCGGCGTTGCCGACCCGGACAGCGGGAGGGCTGCCGGTATTGCAGAGGAATACGGCTGCGGTTTTTATGGAGATTACCGGGAGCTTCTCTCCCGGGTTGATGCCCTGAGCATTGTCACGCCCACCACCTTCCATCATAAAATAGCCATGGACTGCCTCAGGGAGGGGAAGGACCTTCTCATTGAAAAACCCATTACCGTCACCGTTGATGAGGCGGATGAGCTTGTGGAAGCTGCGGAGAAGAGAGGAAGGATCATCCAGGTGGGTCATCTGGAGAGGTTCAATCCTGCCTTTGAGGCTGCACGCTCTCTTGTTGTCGCCCCGCTCTTTATTGAGGCAGAGAGGGTTTCTCCCTACCAGGGAAGGGGGATTGATGTGGATATCACCCTGGACCTGATGATCCATGACATAGACCTTGTATGCAGCCTCATGGGGACATCACCGGCAGGCATGAACGCAGCCGGGTCGAGCCTGCTTACCGGGACCATCGATATGGCCGTGGCGTGGCTTGAGTTTGAAGGCAGCCGTCAGGCCCTGCTCAAGGCGAGCAGGATTGCCCCGCACAAAAGCAGGATGCTTACCATTCACCAGAAGGATTCCCAGATTGTGGTGGACTTCCAAGCCATGGAGCTCAGGAGACTCCGCGGCGAAGGTGAAGCAATAGTCGCAGAGGAGATTGCTGTAGAGAAGAAAGAGCCCCTGAAGGAGGAGCTACGGTCCTTCATTGATTGCGTCAGCGCAAGGAGGAGACCCCTTGTTTCTGCTGCCGATGGCCGGGAAGCCCTGATGGTGGCCTCGAAGATAGGGGAAAGGATAAGGAGACAGATCGGATGAAGCCCATGATTGACCTGAAGAGGCAGTACCTTGACATCAGGGAAGATGTCCTTGCAATAGTGAATGAGATACTTGAGAGCTCCCAGTACGTCCTCGGCAAGAGGGTGAAGGAGCTTGAAGACAGGATAAAGGAATATTGCGGCATCTCAGAGGCGATTGGTGTTGCCTCAGGGACCGATGCCCTTCACCTCTCCCTGAGAGCCATGGGGATCGGCGAAGGTGATGAGGTGATCACCACCCCCTTCACCTTCTTTGCCACGGCTGAGGCGATCCTTTACACAG
>JBAZFD010000314.1:0-3210 GCA_041653575.1 Thermodesulfovibrionales bacterium | reverse complement strand
CCCTGTACGTCCTCTTCAGCCCCAGGCGCCTCACCTATGAACATGATCCTGGCGTCGGAGCTTCCTTCCCCGAAGACAAGCCGGTTTCTTCCCCCAGAGAGCCCGCACCGCAGGCAGTCGCCGATCTCCTCCCTCAGGGATTGAAGGGCAGCCTCCTTACCTCCTCCTTCCTGCAACGGCTGAGGCCTTTGCGCTGCCGGAAGGACGACGGCTTTCAGATCCTTCGTGACGGGCTGCTGTTGCCCTACCCCTGTGCTCAGGGGAATCCTCTCAAAACCGAGGGCCTTGTAGAGCTCAAGGAGCCTCCTGATTTCAGGCCTGCTTCCTGTTTTCACCTCTCGCCCCACTTCAGCTTTGTCCTCAGGACCTGGAAATAATCCCTCTGGCAGGGGATGAGGAGCTTTGTGGTGAAGGCAGCCTTCCTGACGGTCACGGTGTCTCCCTTCCTGAGGGAGAACCCCACTTGGCCGTCAAGGGTGAGAAAGACATCCTCGCTCTCCGACTTGAGGACAATCTCGATGGTCACATCGTCAGGCAGGACAATAGGCCTGTTCGTAAGGGTGTGGGGGCATATGGGGGTCATGAGAATGCTGTTCAGCGTGGGATAGAGGATGGGCCCGCCTGCCGAAAGGGAATAGGCTGTGGAGCCTGTGGGTGTGGCGATGATCAGCCCGTCGGCGCGGAAGGTGGTCACATAAGACTCATTCACATAGGTCTCAAGGTCAATGATCCTCGCCAGGGCGCCCTTGTTGATGACCACGTCGTTGAGGACCACATAGTCTGAGATCATCTCGCCGTGGCGGTGGATATGGGTGGTGAGCATGATCCGCTCCTCCATGGTGCAGCCCCCGGCAAGGAGCTTTTCCATGGCATCGAAGACCTCCTCCTTGTTCACCTCGGTGATGAACCCGAGCCCCCCGAGGTTGACGCCGAGGATAGGGACACCCTTGTCGCCTACCTGGCGTGCGACGCTGAGCATGGTCCCGTCTCCGCCCAGGACGATGATCAGCTCCACAAGGGAAGGGATCCTGGACCGCGATTCTCCCTCCATGTTCAGGCTGTTCGCAGTCTCCATATCCAGGAAGACCTCGTACCCCCGCTCCCTGAGCCAGGGAAGGAGGTCCCTCAGGATGGCAAGGGGCTCCCCCCTGCCTGTCTTACATATGACCCCAATCTTCTTCATTGATCCCTTCCAGGGTAATCTCCCGTGAATCTTCCTCTTTATACTGGATACTCACCCGTATGCTGTCCTCAGGGTGCTCAGGAAGCCGCTCAGACCATTCAATGACTGAAATCCCCTCTGTGCCGATGTACTCCCAGATGCCGAGGCTGTCGAGGTCTTCCTCCGTCTCCACCCTGTACAGGTCGATGTGATAAAAAGGAGGGTCAGTCTCATAGTCGGCAACAATGACAAAGCTTGCGCTGCCGATATCCCTTTCAGGTATGCCGAAGGCGGAGGCGATTCCCCTGATGAGGGTCGTCTTTCCTGCTCCGAGATCGCCGAAGAGGAGGACCGTCCCGGTCTTCACCCGCTCCTTCAGATACCGCCCCAGCCTGCGTCCCAGCTCCTCTGTCTCAGCCTGGGACCCTGTTGTGACCCTCAGGGAGGTCATCCCTACCGGGCCATGCCCTTTATGAGATCCATCTTTCCGATAATTCCCTTTATCCGTCGGCCTTCCACAACAGGGATCAGGTGAATCCTCTTCTCGGACATGATGGTGGCGATCTCCTCCACCGGCGTCTCATCAGTCACGGTAAACACCTCTTCGGAATATACATCAGCCACAGTGCTTGCAGCCATTTTCCTTACCTCTTTCTCCATCTTACTGGGGCTCTCAAGCATGATATAGGCGTCAAAAAGGCGCATAACCGTGGGGATGTGCAGTCTCTTGTTCTGGCTTATGAGGTCATTCTCCGTGACAATGCCCACCAGGTCGCCCTGATCGTCAACAACAGGGGCGCCGCTGATCCTGTGCTCCATGAGGATCCTGGCCAGCTCTGTGATGGTAGTAGTCGTCTGTACCGAGATTACGTCCGTTGTCATGATATCTTTTGCCTTCAGCATAGTCTCTCCTTATCTGTCCTCTTTTTGATTGTCACGGAATCATGCCGATGAGGCCGTACTGCCTCCCCGTCCCCCCCCTGGAAAAACGGTAGGAGAAGTACTTTTCAGGGAGACAGGAGGTGCATTCAGGGGAGAGCCAGATGTTCCCTTCCGGCACCCCTGCCGACAACGCCTGCTGCCTGTTTGCAGCAGGGAGGTCCAGGCAGTATGCGTCTCCCTGCATCCTGAGATATTCGCCCTTGCCTGTGGCCTTCTCCACAGCCTCCGCCACCTCGGACCCCACGCCGTAACAGCACCACCGGATGGCAGGGCCGACGGCAACCAGCAGATCGCCCGGTGATGAAAGAAAGCCGGCCTCCATGGCTGCAATCGTCTTTGTCAGGATACCGGCAGCGGTCCCTCTCCAGCCTGCATGGACCGCCCCGATGACTCGTCTTTTCCTGTCGAAGAGGAGCAGCGGGACACAATCAGCCACACGGACCCCGATAAGGAGATCTGTCCTGGAGGTGATGACTGCATCACCGATCCGGGGCTCCGAATTATTGTTGTCAACGATAATGACCTCGTCTGTGTGCTTCTGCACCGGGAGGTAGAGGGGGCGGGACTGCATTCCGAGGTCCCTGATGGTCTCCTGCAGACTCTCATCTGAAGCGGCCATGGACCTGGTGGCAAAGAGGCCTCTGACAGGCAGGCCCTGAAAAATAGGGGGGGTATCAATCATCTGACTATTATAACGGATTTGGAGGCCCTGCATAAGCCGTTTCGTTGCCTCCGCGTCAAGGGAAGTCAAGTGGTGCGCCCAGAGGGATTCGAACCCCCGGCCTACAGATTCGTAGTCTGACGCTCTATCCAGCTGAGCTATGGGCGCTGAGTTGAGATTATAGCACACCAGCGCGATAAAAATGTAACACTGCACAGAAGGCGCTCTTGAAAAGAAGGCCCTTCTGTGGTATTAACAGAGGGAAGCAGGAACTGAATGAAAAATCCTACAGGGGGGGAGATGGGATCAAAGAAAAAGGAAATGACGGACAAGGAGAAGCTGGAGGGGCTTGCCCGCCTCATGCGGTTTTACATCCTCATGGCGAGCACAGAGGCAGGCTCCGGACATCCCACCTCATCCCTCTCTGCAACCGACCTGATGGCAG
>JBAZFD010000313.1:0-3218 GCA_041653575.1 Thermodesulfovibrionales bacterium | reverse complement strand
ACCAGCGTTGCCGGCACAGTTTTTGTAATCCTGGGGACAATATAAATGAGCGCCATGGTAAGGGCTATCAACCCGAGCAGTGTGTACAGCTGCATACCGGACATCCATTGCAGGATTCCGTCTGCGCCGGGAATCTTGAAATGACCGAACTGGGCAAGGAATATCACTATTGCCAGCCCGTTGACGAATCCCAGCATGACCGAGTGGGGAACCATGCGGATAAACTTCCCGAATTTCGCCACGGCAAAGAGCGCCTGAAACAGACCCATGAGCACAACTGCGGCAAAAAGGTATTCCGGACCGTACCGAATGACCAGGGAAACCATTACGACGGCAAGCGCGCCTGTTGCGCCTGAAATCATACCGGGCCGTCCTCCCATGGATGACGTGATCAGGGCGACGATAAAGGCGGCGTAAAGGCCTGTCAGCGGTGATACATGAGCTACAAGGGCGAATGCTATTGCTTCGGGAACCATCGCCAGTGCAACGGTCAGTCCGCTCAACAGATTCGTTTTGACTTCGTCTGCGTTGAGTCTCTTCATTCTTTCTCCTTCCTGAGTCTGTGAGGCCAGGCACTGTGTATGATCCCGTTTTTTGCAGCCGACGGCCCGGCAATCGTCGACATGAGATACGTTTCAGGCAAAAACAAACACCCTGTCCGAGCTATCGGCAGGACACATTTGTTCAGCCATGAGTTCAGGTAATGCTTTGAAGAGGTTTGATGAAGCCTGGATATTCCTTAGCTGAGGCAGGTGAGCTGAAAGGAGGCATCAAACATTACAAATACTGCTCATTATGCTACTACTTGGGGAGATAATTTTTCAAATTACTGCTGCTGTGTGTGTGTCAGACAAAAGGAGAAATATTCGTTTTGCAGAGGCTGGCAATGATCACGCCTATGCCTGTCAGAGTGTAGGTCCGAGGCCTTACCCATTCAGGATGCACGCCTCCTCCTCACCCATTTGTCCAGCTCGACAACGACGATAACCGTTGAAGAAACCATGAGTATCCTCAGCCATTCCGCTGTCGTAATGGGCTCCATCCTGAAGACCCACTGGAGAGCAGGGACATAGATAACGGCGAGCTGGGCAAAGAAGGCGGCCACCATGCTGTAGAAGAGGACAGGATTGCTCATGAGGCTTATCCTGAGAACAGACCGGACTTCCGAACGGCTGTTCCAGGCCTGGAAGAACTGGAAGAAGACCATGGTAGTCACCGCCACGGTCCGAGCTTTTTCCAGGGAATCCCCAGCTTTCAGGGCACCGACAAAATTGAAGACTACCCCGGCTGAAATGAGGAGTCCCACGAGGATCGTCCTTTCCACCAGGAGCCGAGACATTATCCCCTCTCTTGCACTGCGCGGAGGCCTGTCTGTGATGCCGCTCCCTCCTGGCTCAAAGGCGAGGGCCACATCCTGCAGGCCGTTGGTGACGAGATTTATCCACAGGAGTTGGGCAGGGACATAGGGGATGGGCAGTCCTAAGAGCATGGTTCCCATGATGGACAGGATTGCAGCAACCCCTGTGGGAATGAGGAAGAAGGTCACCTTCCGTATGTTGTCAAAGACAACCCTGCCCTCCCGGACGGCGTGAAAGATGCTTGAGAAATTGTCGTCCGTCAGGACCATGTCCGATGCCTCTTTGGCAACATCAGTGCCGCCCCTTCCCATGGCGATGCCGATGTGCGCCGCCTTGAGAGCAGGGGCATCATTGACGCCGTCTCCGGTCACGGCGACAATCTCGCCGTGTCTTTTGAGCTGCTGCACTATCCTCAGCTTGTGCTCTGGCGAAACCCTTGCATAAACGGACACCTCATTCACCCTCTCGTAGAGGTCCTGGTCGTCCATTGTTTCTATCTCTTTCCCGGTGAGGACCTTTGCCTCCTCCCCGGCAATGCCCAGCTTTCCGGCAATGGCCCCGGCTGTGACTGCATGGTCCCCTGTTATCATGACAACCCTTATCCCGGCCCTCTTGCAGCCCTCAATGGCCTCTATTACCTCGGGTCTCGGCGGATCAATCATGCCCTGAAGCCCGGCGAAAGTGAGCCCTGATTCAACATCACGATGGGTGAGCTCCTCCAGATCTGCAGAAGCCTCTTGGTATGCGAAGGCAAGAACCCGCAGCCCCTCCCGAGCGAACTCTGCGGCTCTGTGAAGGAGCTCCTTTTTTCCCGGCTCCTCACCTTCAGCGGGCCAGGCGCACATATCAAGGACCTTTTCGGGCGCGCCCTTAACGAATATGAGGCTCTTCCCTCCGTGCCGATGGAGCGTCGCCATATACCCCCGGTCGGACTCAAAGGGGATAATGGACGCCTGCCGGTACAGTTCTTTCTCTTCCTCAGGCTTCAGTCCGGCCTTCATGGCCGAGACAATCAGGGCGCCCTCTGTGGGATCACCGTCAATCCTGTACTGACCCTCCTCCTCGTAGAGGTTTGACTCATTGCAGAGGAGGCCGATGCGCAGGAGCTGCTGAAGATGTCTCCTCTCCTTCGCCTCAACGGGTAGGCCTTCGTGAAGCAGTTCACCCTCAGGCTCATAGCCGCTTCCCCCGACTTCGTATGTGTGGCTTCCATCGTGGATCAGTTTCACCGTCATCTCGTTTTTTGTCAGTGTCCCTGTCTTGTCTGAACCTATGACAGTGGCGCTTCCCAGCGTCTCCACAGCAGGGAGCTTTCTCACAATGGCGTTGTGCCGCGCCATCCGCGCCACCCCTATGGCCATGGCGATGGTCACCACGATGGGGAGGCCCTCGGGGATAGTGGCGACTGCTGCCGCCACGGCTGTCATGAACATCTCCCTGACGCCCTCGCCCATAAGCAGGCCCGCAAAGAACAAAAAGGCCGATGCGCCAAGGACAATAAATCCTATGGTTTTTGCAAAACCGTGGATCTTCTCCTGAAGCGGGGCCTTTACGGTCCCTGCCTCTCTGACCTCCCTGGCGATGCTGCCGAGTATGGTCGTTGCCCCTGTCTCCACCACGACACCCTTGGCCCTTCCGTTGACCACAGCCGTTCCCATGAAGGCCATGTTTTTCTGGTCTCCAGGGGGCAGGCGGTCATCCCTGATGGGAGGCGCCGTCTTGTCAGCCGGAAGGGACTCGCCCGTGAGCATCGCCTCGTCCACCTTCAGCTCGATGGTGTGCAGAAGCCTGAGGTCGGCGGGGATCCTGGAGCCGGAGGCGAGGAGGACTATATCTCCCGGCACGAGATCCTTGCTGTTT
>JBAZFD010000312.1:0-3221 GCA_041653575.1 Thermodesulfovibrionales bacterium | reverse complement strand
GTCATCGGAGTTCCTGTGGGGTTTGTCCAGGCCCTGGAGTCAAAGGCGCTCCTTGCCGGGCAGAAATTCCCCTTCATCACAAATCTGAGCAGCAAGGGGGGCACGTCCGTGGCGGTGGCTATTGTAAACGCCCTGCTGAAGATGGCGGAAGGAGGTGAGGGAAAAGAGATATAAGAGCGGGTTGCTCAATATCAGCGCAAGCTTTTACAATTCAGGGGAATGATGAAGCGGAAAGGGGTGTGAATCCCCTGCTGTCGCGCAACTGTGATGGAAACAAAAGCCGATGAAGCCACTGGTCCAGATGACTGGGAAGGCCGGCGAGTAGGCAGTCCTCAGCCAGGAAACCTCTCATTCCGGAAACCTCGACGAAAAGGAGAAGCAATGTTTACACGAACGAAACAGGACTTACTGAGTTTAATAAAAGCGATTCGTCATGGCTTGTCCGGCATCCTTCTGCTCTTTTCAAAAGGATTCCCGACAAGCGGGCATGACATCAACAAAGTAGCTCTCTTTTTTGCAGCCCTCGCGGGCTTTCTGCTTTCGGCCCATGACGCCCATGCCATGCACATCTCAGAGGGAATACTTCCTTTTCAGTGGGCGGCCCTCTGGTTCGGTGTAGCCCTGCCCTTTGTGGGATACGGCCTCTACAGGCTCAGGAAAATCTCTGCCGAAGACATCTCCTTCAAACCCCTGGTGGGACTCATGGCCGCGGTGGTCTTCATCATCTCCTGCATGCCCATACCCGTTCCCACAGCCGGGACCTGCTCACACCCCTGCGGCACGGGCATAGCGGGGATACTGGTTGGTCCCTCCATCAGTGTACTGATCACGGCAGTGGCCCTCCTCATCCAGGCATTATTCCTCGCCCACGGCGGGCTGAGCACCTGGGGCGCCGACATCGTCTCCATGGGTGTGGTGGGATCCTTTGCAGGATACTTCACCTTCAGGATACTGAAGAGACTGGGATTGGGGATAGCAGTGGCGGGGTTCATGGCCGGTCTCTTTGCAGACTGGGCCACATACATCACCACATCAGTTGAGCTGGCGTCAGGGATAAAGGGTGATTCTGCCTTCATGCCGCTGTTCCAAAAGATCGTTATTGCCTTTATCCCCACCCAGCTTCCCTTGGGAATACTGGAGGGGGCAATGACAGCGGGAATGGTGATGCTGCTGTACAAAAAACGTCCTGACCTGCTCGTAAAGATGCACATTCTGAAGCCCGAGGAGGTGGCGTTGTGATGAATCAGGAGAAAGACTGTGGAGAGGTTCTCAAGGATGCGCTGTACAAGGTCATCTTTTCACGCCGCGACATCAGGAGCCAGTTCCTTCCTGAGCCTGTGCCAGAGGAGATGATAGCCCGCATCCTCTATGCTGCCCATCACGCCCCCTCAGTGGGATACAGCCAGCCCTGGGACTTTGTCGTCATCCGCGACAGGGCAGTGAAGGAGAAGGTGCATCAAGCCTTCAGCAAGGCGAACGAACACTCGGCCCTCCTCTTCCCCGAGGGAAAGCGGGAGATCTACAGCAGCCTGAAGCTCGAAGGGATCAAGGAGTCGCCCCTGAACATCTGCATCACCTACGACAAGGAGAGGTTCGGTCCCGTTGTGATCGGCAGGACCACGATCCCCCTCATGGGGATCTTCAGCTGTGTCTGCGCGGTTCAGAACCTCTGGCTTGCGGCCCGCGCAGAGGGCCTCGGCGTGGGGTGGGTGAGCATATTCTTCGAGGATGAGCTGAAGGAGATCCTCTCCCTCCCTGAGCATATCGTGCCTGTCGCCTATCTCTGCATCGGCTATGTGAGCCACTTCCCTGAGAAGCCTGAGTTGGAGACAGCGAAATGGGCGCCGAGGCTCCCCTTGGACAGCCTCATCCACTGCGACAGCTGGGGGAACACATGCGCTGACTCATGGGGAAGCCTGATGGATACCATCAAAAAACACGAGCTCTATCCTGAGAAGGGAGAGAACAGTGAAGAATAAAATAATTGTCGTCTTGGTTCTTCTCAGTCTCCTCCTCTCCTGCGGCTTCGCCTTCGCCGAAGGGAAATGGGGAGGCGTGGACGAGTCTGTCGTGGAAAGGATCGCCGAGGAGCACGGGAGGAAGGCTGCTGAACCGCTGATAAACACCGACCAGGGAGACCTCCTCCTCTTCGTCTTCCTCCTCGCCGGAGCGGTGGGAGGCTTTGCCGCAGGCTATTCCTGGAAATCGCTGACAGACAAGAGGGCAAAAGGATAAGGGATGCATCTCTTCTTTGAAAAAGAGAAGAGGGACAACCTCCTGAGCCGGATGGACGCGAGGGTGAAGCTCGGCTTCGCCCTCTGCCTCCTCCTTATGGTCCTGAGCTCAAAGGGGTTCCTCTTTCCGCTTATCATCTCTGCAGTCAGTCTTGGCCTCTGCATCTGGATGCGGATACCACTGAGGACCTTTCTCCTGAGGTTCTCAGAGCCCCTCTTCATCACCACGGTGGTGATTGGTCTCAAGCTCTTCTTCGGGGGGAAAGAGCCCCTCTTCTCCTGTACCTTGGCTGGGATGACCATAACGGGATACGTCGACGGTCTGCGAGAGGGTCTCTTGATCGGCAGCAGGATTATAGGTACGGTCTCTGTCGTCGGTGTCCTCGGGCTCACAACTCCCTTTACCGAGATCATGGCGGGGCTCTCGTGGTTCAGGGTGCCCAGGGGGTTCATCGAGATATCCCTCTTCGCCTACAGGTACATCTTTGTCCTCCTTGAAGAGGCGATGGTAATCTATAATGCCCAGAAGAACAGGCTCGGGTATGTGAGCTTCAGGAAGGGGCTCAGCTCCTTCGGAACCCTGGCGGGCTCCCTTGTGATCAAGGCCTTTGACCACAGCCACAACACAACAGTCGCCATGGTCCAGAGGGGGTACGACGGGAACATCCCGCTGATGAAGCACCGGTCTTTCAGGAGATCCGAGGTTGCGGTCTCCGCCCTCCTCATCATCGCCCTGGGGGTGATATGGAAGGCGTAGGAAAGGATATCCGTCTTTCCGTTGCGATAGACGCCTTTGCCTATCCCGACGGAACAAAGGCGCTCACGGAGATACACATGGAGATTGCGCGGGGCGAGTTTGTGGGGCTCCTCGGCTCAAACGGCTCGGGGAAGACCACACTTCTCACCATCATGGACGGCCTGAAAAAGGGATTCGCAGGAAAGGTCTCCCTCGACGGGAAGGAGATAAAGGGCCTCAGCCCCAAGGAG
>JBAZFD010000311.1:0-3237 GCA_041653575.1 Thermodesulfovibrionales bacterium | reverse complement strand
TGGGAAAAGGAAAGCGGTATTGCGATTACCACTTTACGTGAAATGGACTCAACTGTGCAGGCCTGGGATGAATGGCTGAAGTCTCCCAACCCCTACGCTAAAAGTGATATGGCCATGATGGAAGCCGGAGCAGGAAAATATTTCAATACTATCCAGATGATAGGTAGGAAAATTTGAAGAAGCCCGTATCGGTTTGTGGTGTGTGGGCTAAGCCGTTGGAGGGCATGTTCAGCTTTCCTGTCATGTTTCTCCAACCGCTTGATCTTAGTTTAGCCCTTGCTGCTCTGTCTGGGTATCAGCTTTGACTGCAACACATGCTTGGTCGGGGTATACGTGCCGGTATGTATGACCTGTTTGAGCAGACTCACTCCCAGCATACCCATCTCCTGCAAAGGCAGTTCAAAGGTGGAGATGGGGATATTCCAGAATTCTGAGAAGTCTCGGTTGTCAAACCCCACAACCCGTACCTGGCCGGGAATTTTGAAACCCATTTCTGTGATCGCTGAGACGGCTCCCGCCGCAATGTAGTCGTTCGCACAGAAGATGCCATCGGTATCGGGGTATTCTGCCATGAGCCTTTGGGCAGCTTCAAGACCGTGCTTGAAATCATAGTTGCCATAGTATGTGTGCGCTGGAATGCAGAGATTCAGTTCCTGCACTCTTTGGGAGAACCCCTTCAGCCGGTCTTGGACAGAAAGACGATCCTCTGGCCCGCAGATCATGGCAGGATGGCGCATCCCACACCCATAGAGGTGGTCTGCCGCCTGATATCCTCCAGTTGTATTGTCAGCCACGACGCTGATCATATCCGCTGTGGCCATATTGATGGAGACTATCGGGATATCGGAGTTCTGGGTACCGAGATTGAAATCCTTCCAGATGGGAATATGGTGGCAGAAAAGGATTCCCTCCACCTTATGGCTTTTCAGGAAATTGTACGCCTTTTTCAGATCATTGCCAAACTCAACACCGGAGACAAAGAACAGGGAATCCTGTCCCCCGGAAAGACCGTGCTCAATACCACGGACTATCTGGTTGACGAACGTCTCAGTGATATCCGCCGCCAAACATCCAATGATACCCGAGCTTCCCCGTTTCATCCGGGAAGCATTCCACGAGGGAACATAACCCAGCTGCTCACTCGCCTCAAGCACCTTCTTCCGGGTGGCTTCTCCAACCGGACGTTTGCCGTTTAGGGTATGCGTAACCGTAGCAGGGGAGACTCCAGCAGCCTGTGCCACATCTACTATTGTTACCGGTTCACGCATATGCCCTTCCTTCTGGCCAGTGTAAGGCCTTTTTTCTGGTTTGTCATCCAATTATCTCAAATAAGCGGCTTTCTCCCTCCTCCATGGTGTCAGGATCGATCATTGTTTCTGAAAGGGCGTATCCCGTGGGTAGTACAAAGTGGAAACTTCTCTTTTTCCGCACTTTCCCCACCTGTTTGGTTATACGCAGTGTCTTTTCAGCCACCTCAAACTCCCAGAGGTTGTACTGCCCCCTTTCAAGCTCGGTAAGCCCATCATCCTCAAAGAAAGAGGAGAGGACCCGCTTGCCCTCGGTCTTGCAAGGATAGACCAGCAGATGGACTTCTTCAAAGAGGGCACTTTCCAGATGTTTTAGATGAGGCGCAGTAGGTATCACCGCCCCTTCCCTGGCAAACCACTGGATGGAACCATCACACGGATAGGAGAGGAGCAATTCTGTGCCTCCCTCATACGCAAGGCCATCCTTGCTGTACCAACAAAGCCCCTGGGGGAGATGTACAGGAACTTCCTTGGCATCCTTCTCTGTAACCAGGATCTTCAGGATTGAGGGACCAAAAAGCGTGTTCACCTCATCCCCCTTTATAGCCGGATCATTGGAGAACTCCAGATGCAGCGAACGCTCAAGAGGCTTTCCTTCCACAGCCGCCTCATAGGCACAGGTGTAGATGTAGGGCATAAAGCGGTAGTGTTCGAGGATGAGGGATCGGATATGTGGCAATGCGGTTTGATACGACCACGGCTCAGTTGGATTGCCATCCTCCCGCCAGGAGTGGATCACAAAACGTCCTTGGAAGACCGCTGACTGACATGAACGGACCAATAGCTCCTCCTCAGGGAAGGCGCCAAAGAACCCGCCCAGATCATGACCGAAGTAGGGAAGACCGGAGAGTCCGAACCCAATACCCATGTACTGGTTGTACTTCAGGGTTTTCCAGTCACTCACGTTGTCTCCCGACCACGTCCTGGCAAACCGCTGTAGGCCTGCATAGCCACTGCGGCTGTAGATCCAAGGCCGCTTATCTGGTTTTTCCTCTTTGAATACCTCATATGACGCCTCAGCCATCTTGATCGGATAGAGCGTCTTGGTCCTGAACGCCTCCAGTTCCATATCCTCAAGCTCAAGCTCGTTGTTGTCGTTCCAGATACCTGTACAGCCATGATCGAGATACTGCTCCTTCAACTGGTTTTTCCACCAGGCTTTTGCCTCTGGATGGTCAAAGTCAATGAACGAAGCTTCTCCCCCCCAGAAGAACTCCCGATAGGGTTCGCCTTGCTGGTCCTTGATGAAGTACCCTTTCTGTTTCAGCCTTCCATACCATGGGTGGGAGGTGAGGATGCCTGGCTTGATATTCATGCACAGGTTGTATCCACGCGCAGAAAGAGAGGTGAGGAAGGCTTTGTAATCGGGAAACTTCTGCTTGTTCCACAAGAACGCGTAGCGTTTTCCCTCAGAACTTTTCAAATACCCTGAGGAGACATACATGCCCTCACAGGGAATCCCATACTTCTCAATAGTGGCGAAGTAATCGAAAATCCTCTGGGCAGCATCGTCAGGCTCCGCATAGTTCATGGAAGAGCCGAAGAACCCGAAGCTGAACAGGGGAGGAAGGGCGGCGAAACCGGTGACCCGGTAATAGTTTTTCAGCACAGCGTGATAGTCCTTTCCAAGGAGCACCACATAGCTGTATGGGCCACCTTCCACCTCGACCGAGAAAAAGAACGGACTTTCCTGACCTAGGTCGAATAGCCTGATCAGGCTCTGGTCGAAAAGAAGCCCGCACATCACCCCCGGGGCCTGGTTGACCTTCACCAGGAAGGGAATGGACTTGTACAAGGGATCGGAATTGGAAGCATCGGAGCCCAGGGAATCACGGTTGTACATCGAAAAACGTCTTCCCCGGTGGTTGGGAAGCCCGCTCTTATCCCCAAGTCCATAGAACTCATCCTCCTGGGCAAGCGGAAAATTGAA
>JBAZFD010000310.1:0-3286 GCA_041653575.1 Thermodesulfovibrionales bacterium | reverse complement strand
TGCTGGAGAATCTCCAGGCGCATAACGCCGGACAGCCCGGAAGAGTGTATGACTTGTCATTGAGTATAGGCATCGCCCGGTATGCCCCCGTGCATCCCTGTTCCCTTGCAGAGCTCCTGGATCGGGGTGATAAAGAAATGTACAAAGAAAAGCAGAAAAAAACTACGGGCCGTGATAAATAGGATGAGCTGTTATGAAAGACATCTGCTGCTTACTGTCGGGACTCTCCCCTACCAGGGGCAGGAGGGAAGATCAAGAATCGGGACGGTTTGATCTGGATAGGCATACAGAGGAGTTGCACTATAGGGGGCTGCCCGCTGACCTGTTTTCATGTTTTCAGGTTTTGAGAGCAGCCCCCTGACATTTACTGCTACTTAATGATGGAAAGAAGCTCTACCTCGAAGATAAGGGTCTCGTTAGGCCCGACATCAGTGCCTGCCCCCTTGTCTCCATAGGCCAGCCGGGAAGGGATGAAAATCTGCCATTTTGATCCCACAGGCATGAGCTGTAGGGCCTCCTTCCAGCCGGTAATGATCTTTGAAACCTCAAAAACAGCCGCCTGTCCGTGCCGGGAAGAACTGTCAAACTCGGTTCCGTTGATGAGAGTGCCTCTATAGTTCACCTCAACGGTGTCCTTCGCGGTAGGCTTCTTCCCGGATCCTGCCTTGAGGATTTTGTACTGCAGTCCGCTGGGAAGTGTCACGACACCTTTCTTTTTCTTGTTCTCAGCCAGGAATGCATCGCCTTTCTTTTTGTTGCTCTCTGCCAGTGACTCCATGGTTTTGGCCCGCTTCTTCTTGAGCTCAGACTGATAGGTGATGAGGGTTGTGCCGAGATCCTTATCCGACATGAGAAGCTTTTTCCCTGTGATCGCGTCTCTCAGGCCTCTCAGCAGGACATCAACATCAACATCAGCATCCACCCCGAGCCTCTTGAAGTTTTGCCCCACGTCTGCGCCAACGGCATAGCTTATCTTTTCCTTCTGGGTCTTGAGTGCCGACGCCTGTTCGGCGCCCGCGTGGGAGGCCATAAAGGCAACACCCAAAAATGCCATCCAACTCAGTGTCTTCGTCATACGCATCTTGTTTCCACCTCTCTGAAATTTGTACAGTAGCCCATCCTACGGAGCACTGCGGCTGATCGGGAAATCTATCAGACTCTTAATGATACGTCTTTCCGGCATCCTGGTAAAGGCCTTTTGATGCATCACTCTCTCACGCCTTCAATGAATCCGCGCTCCCTTGAAAAAAACCTCCCAGTCCCTGACCCCTTTCAGGAAAGACCTTACCCTGATCGGCCTGGTCTTCTGCCGGTACACAGGCCTGTACTCCAGGACCGCCTCTTCGCCTTCCCCGAGGGTTATCTCCCGTTCAACGAAGCAGTCATCCTCAGGCAGGCCGAAAAATACGCTGTGGCTGCCTGATCTCAGCTGCACCCGCTTTTCCATTGTGTATCTGAGCCCTTCACCTGCCTCTGGGTCGCGGCTTATGCCTCCGTCCTTGTCGTAGGCAGGCTTTTTCTCCATGATCCCTTCAGCCTGCCATAAGACTGCCTGGCCCCCGATGTTCAGGAGGAAGGGATATCCGTCATTCTTCCCGGCCTGCCGGACCTTGAGACCTTCAGCCGGGAGCTTGATCTCAGTCCTGATCGTCAGGACCGCGTATCCCTCTGGGATGGCATCCCCGGTTTTTGCCCCGGAAAAGATATCGCTCCTTTCACTCAGGGATTTGGCCCTCATCTCCTTTGCTGTAGTACCGCATCCTGCAAGGCCGAGAAGCAGGCAGGCAACGGCAATGACTCTCATAACAGTTTTCATTTTTCCTCCTCTTTTTCAAAGGCTATATACAAAGCCGGAATGACGATCATATTCAGCGCAGTGGAGCTCAACAGGCCGCCGAGGATCACCACAGCCAGGGGCGCCAGGATCTCATTCCCCGGTTTGTCGGCTGCAACAGCGAAGGGGACCAGGGCAAGACCTGCGGCGAGGGCGGTCATGATCACCGGTCTGAGCCGTTCCATGGAGCCCTGTAACACGGCTGCCCTGAGCTCCATCGCCTCCTCACGGATGAGATGCCGGTAGTGGGAGACAAGGAGGATGCCGTTTCTCGTGGCTATGCCGAAGAGGGTGATGAACCCCACAATCGAGGCGATACTGATGACCCTGTCTGTCAGGGCAATGACAATGATGCCCCCGATCAGGGCGAGAGGGAGGTTCACCATGACGAGACCCGCTGTCCTGAAGGAACGGAACTCCGAATAAAGGAGCAGGAAAATGGCGAGCACCGAGAGGAGACTCAGGATGCCTATCATCCTCGCAGCCTCGGCCTCGCTCTGGAACTGGCCACCGTACTCAATGTAATACCCCGGCGGCAGTTTCAGGTTCTTCCCTATCCGCTCCCTCACATCTTCATAGACGCTCCTCAGGTCCCTGCCTGCCACGTTCGCCTGGACAACAATCCTCCTCTGGACATTCTCCCTGCTGATGCTGTTCGGTCCCTTGGCTGAGACAATGTCTGCGAGGGCAGAAAGGGGGACCTTCACGCCGGAGGGGGTGTCGATAAGGACGGAGCCGAGGCTTGCCATATCCCTCTTTGCGCTGTCGTCAAACCTGACAAGCAGATCGAACCCCCTGTCTCCTTCAAGGCTCCTGCTGACCACCAGCCCGGACATGGCAACCTCAGCCGCCTCTGCGACCTGGGTCACGGAAAGGCCGTACCGGGAGATCGAGCTCCTGCGGGGGATGATCCTCAGCTGTGAGATCTCCGCCTGCTGCTCCACCGAGAGATCGGCGATCCCCGGCAGACCGCTCATCTCAGCCTTCACGTCCTCTGCAATCGCCCTGAGCCTGAAGAGCTCGGGACCGAAGACCTTTACGGCGATGTTCGCCGTGGTCCCTGAAAGCATATGGTCTATCCTGTGGCTGATCGGCTGGCCGAAGGTGACGATGGTTCCCGGCAGAACAGCCATCTCGACCCTGAGCTCCCGCAGGATATCCTGGAGGCTCCTGCCCTTCATTGCGAGCCTTGCCTCTATCTCGGAAGCGTTGGCAGGCTTGCCGTGTTCATCCAGCTCCCCCCTTCCGGTTTTCCGCGAAGTCTTCACCACATTCGGATGCTTCAGAAGAATCCGCTCGGCAAGGGTCCCGATCTCGGCGGACCTCTCCAGGGAGGTGCCGGGCGCGGTGGAGACCATGACGGTAAAGGAGCCCTCGTTGAAGGAAGGCAGGAAGGACCTGCCGAAGAAGAAGAGGGGCACGAGAGCAAGGACAAAGCCGGTGACTGCGAAG
>JBAZFD010000309.1:0-3292 GCA_041653575.1 Thermodesulfovibrionales bacterium | reverse complement strand
CATCCCTGAAGAGGGTGATGAGAGCATTGACGAAAAACAGATCTTTGTCCTTTCCCTGGACGGCGCGGCTGCCCCGGATTCGGTCATCTCCCATGCCTTCTGCTCTGTGGAGGGAATTCAGGAGCGGTTCGGGGTGAAAATCATTGAGGGGAATGAGAAGGAACAGCTCCTAAAGGCCCTTGAGTACAGGCTCCATCCGTCCTGGATGCGGGAGGAACAGAAGGGCAGGGAGGAACATCTCCTTCTGCTCCAGTGCCGGCAGGCCTTTCCCCCGAAAGCGGCGGTGAAGCTCGTATGGGGCAAGGGGATCAGCTCAGGAAGCGGTATGAAAACCTCCGAGGACCAGGCCATCAGCTTCAGGGCGAGGGAGCCCTTCTCCGTCAGATTCAGCTGTATGAGGGAGAGGGCTGACGCTGACTGCATCCCCCTTGCCCCGATAGTCCTTTCCTTTTCAGAGCCTGTTGCCTGGAAGACCGTCCAGGGGATTGAGGTGAAGGGATCGGCTGGGAAGATCTGGAGGCCGAAGAGGCAGAAGGATGAAGAGGATTCAGGCGATGAGCTCCAGAGGGTGGTCATTGAAGGTCCTTTCCCTGAGCGCTCATCCCTTACCATATTCCTTCCCCAGGGTCTGAAGGACGACAGCGGCAGGGAACTGGGCAACAGGGATGAGTTCCCCATGGTGGTGAAGACTGAATCCTATTCACCCCTTGCAAAGTTTTCATCCCGCTTCGGGATCATCGAGTCAGGGGAAGGGGCGGCCTTGCCGGTGACGGTGAGGAATCTTGAGGCTGATCTGAAGACCTGGCTGAGACAGACAGGAGGCAAGCCGTCAGCCGGTTCGGACCAGCTCCAGGCAGGAGACAGGAAGGCTGATGAGCTGACTGCGAAGCTCAGGTCTGTTTCCCAGGACCAGGAGACCGAGATCATCAGCTGGCTGCGGCGCCTTGCCGCAGCAGAAAGGGAAAGATCTCTTCTCAAGGGGAAGGAGGGGAACCAGCTCTTCTCCCTTCCCCTGCCTGCCGGGCCCAAGGCCTTTGAGGTGGTGGGTATACCCATGAAAAGGCCGGGGTTCTATCTGGTGGAGATCGAGAGCAAGGCCCTGGGCTCAAGGCTCCTGGAGAGCAAGGCCCCCATGTACGTCCCTGCCGGGGCGCTGGTGACCAATATGGCCGCCCATTTCAAGTGGGGAAAGGAGTCCTCCCTTGTCTGGGTGACCGGTCTTGATAAGGGACTGCCTGTTGCGGGAGCTGATATTACGCTCAGGGACTGCAAGGGCAAAGAGGTCTGGAAGGGGAAGACAGACAGCAACGGCCTGGCGCAGATAAAGGCCGCTCTGCCTGGGGAGGCGGACCTCCCCCATTGCCCCACGGATATCAACTATGCCGAGTCCGCGCCGGGTCTGGGGGGGATGAGGGGAGGGCTCTTCGTCTTTGCCAGGACAAAGGATGACATGACCTTCACCCATTCATCCTGGGACAACGGGATAGAGGCATGGCGGTTTCATCTCCCCGGCTTTGACAGCGACACAGCAGGGGCAGCGGCCCACACCATACTGGACAGGAGTCTCCTGCGGGCAGGGGAAACGGTCCATATGAAGCATGTGCTGAGGAAACGCACACAAACAGGATTTTCCTTCCTCCCCTCACCTGACCTGCCTGATGAGGTTGTTGTGGAGCATATGGGGAGCGAACAGCGGCAGTCCTTCCCCATCAGCTGGTCCAGCCAGGGCACGGCTGAGACTGAATGGCGGATTCCCGAAGGTGCGAGGCTGGGTACATACCGGATCAGCCTCGTGAAGAAGATGAAGGCCCGGAAAGCCGGGGAGGAGCCTGAGGAACGGAGCTGGCCTTCAGGCTCCTTCCGTGTTGAGGAGTTCCGCGTACCCCTCATGAAGGCAATCATCCAGCCGCCCAAAGATCCCCTCATCAGGCCTGCTGAGGCGGAGCTTGACCTTGCTGTTTCCTATCTCTCAGGGGGAGGGGCCTCGAACCTCCCTGTGCGACTGAGGTCTGAGCTCCAGCCCAGGGGAATAACCCTCCCTGACTATGAGGGGTTCACCTTCTCCAACGGCACGGTCAAAGAGGGGATTGAGACAACAGCCGGAGAAGAATCAGGTGAGCAGCAGGAGCAGAGGACAAGGCTCAGGACCATGGATCTCAGCCTTGATAAGGCAGGGACTGCACGGGTGAAGGTCAGCGGCATCCCCGAGGTCACTGAACCTGAGGAGCTCCTCACTGAGCTTGAGTTCAGGGACCCCAACGGCGAGGTCCAGACCGCCTCGGCAAGAATCCCCCTTTACCCCTCGCCCTGGCTGATAGGCCTGAAGCCAGCGGACTGGGCTGCTTCAAAAGATGCGGTGAGGTACACCGTTGCTGTGACAGACCTGAAAGGCACCCCGGTGCAGGGTGCCGAGGTGGGAGTGAGGCTCCTCCAGGTAAAGAATTACACCCACAGGAGGAGGATCACCGGAGGTTTCTACGGCTATGAGCAGATCAGGGAGGTGAAGGGGCTCGGTGAGCACTGCAAGGGCAGGACTGACGCAAAGGGGCTTCTCTTCTGCGAGGCCCGGTCTCCTGTCTCAGGGAGTATTGTGCTCCTTGCTGAGGTGAAGGACCCTCTGGGAAATACAGCCTCTGTCAACAGGGAGGTATGGGCTGCAGGCGGGGAGGACTGGTGGTTTGAGATGGGCAATGACGACCGCATTGACCTCATCCCTGAGAAGAAGCGTTATGAGCCCGGTGATACAGCAAGGCTCCAGCTGAGGATGCCCTTCAGGGAGGCCACAGCCCTGGTGACGGTGGAGCGGGAGGGGATCATGGACAGCTTTGTGACAAAGATCTCCCGGAGTAATCCTGTTGTCGAGCTACCGGTGAAGGGGAACTACGCGCCGAACTGTTTTGTTTCTGTCCTAACTGTGCGGGGAAGGGTCACGGATAAAAAACCTACTGCCCTCTTCGACCCGGGCAGGCCTGCCTACAAGCTGGGGATCGGAGAGATCAACGTGGGATGGAAGGCCCAGGAGCTGAAGCTGAAGGTCTCCCCGGAGAGGGATGTCTATAAGGTGAGGGAGAGGGCAAAGGTGCTGATACAGGCGAGGACCGCCTTCGGCACTCCTCCTCCAAAAGGCACAGAGGTGGCAGTGGCTGCTGTTGACGAAGGACTCCTTGAGCTGATGCCCAATGAGAGCTGGAAGCTCCTTGAGGGGATGATGAGCAGGCGGGGATACGGCGTAATGACAGCTACAGCGCAGATGATGGTGGTGGGAAAGAGGCATTTCGGCAGGAAGGCCCTC
>JBAZFD010000308.1:0-3300 GCA_041653575.1 Thermodesulfovibrionales bacterium | reverse complement strand
GCTGAAGTGCTGGACATGCTTCAGCTCCCCGCCTTCCTGTGCAGGCAGACAGACCTGATCGTCGCAGCCTCCAGGACAGGGAAACCGGTGAACATCAAGAAGGGGCAGTTTCTCGCGCCCTGGGATGTGAAGAACATCATCGAGAAGTTCACCTCGGCAGGGAACAGGAACCTCTTCATCACCGAAAGAGGGACATCCTTCGGCTACAACAACCTCATTGTTGATTTCAGGGGCCTTCCCATCATGAGGTCCTACGGCTATCCGGTCATCTTCGATGTCACCCACAGCCTCCAGCTCCCCGGCGGCAAGGGGACATCATCAGGAGGACAGAGGGAATTCGCCCTCCCCCTTGCCAAGGCAGCCGTTGCCGTGGGAGTTGACGGGCTATTCCTGGAGGTCCACCCCGACCCCGACAAGGCGCTCTGCGACGGGCCGAACATGATCCCCCTCGATGAGCTGGAAAGCATGCTGACAACCCTGAAAACGCTCCACGAGCTGCGGTAATGAGAAACGCTGAAAGCATACTGGATATAGCCAAAAAGGTCCTTCTCATCGAGGCTGATGCTGTCCGTGATCTCACGGACAAGCTCACCCCGAACTTCGAGAGGGCCGTGGAACTGATCTACAGGAGCAACGGCAGGGTGGTTGTCACCGGCATGGGCAAGTCGGGGCTTGTGGGGAAGAAGATCGCAGCAACCCTCGCCTCCACCGGCACTCCGGCCTTCTTCCTCCACCCGGCAGAGGCGATCCATGGGGATCTGGGCATGGTCACTGCCGAGGACGTGGTCATCGCCATCTCCAACAGCGGCGAGACAGGGGAGATCTGCGGCCTCATCCCCTTCCTCAAAAGGTTCAACGTAGGGCTCATCTCCCTTGCGGGAAAGCCTGACTCCACCCTGGCCCGGTCATCGGAGGTCTTCCTGGACATCTCGGTAAAGGAAGAGGCCTGCCCCATGGGGATCGTCCCCACAGCCTCAACAACAGCTACCATGGCCATGGGCGATGCCCTCGCAGTTGCCCTCCTGGTCAAGAGGGGGTTCCAGGAGGAGGACTTCGCCCGTTTCCACCCCGGAGGGAGCCTGGGAAAAAAGCTTTTTGTCACCGTAAAAGACCTGATGCACTCCGGCAAGGCCCTCCCCAGCATAGCGCCTGCAACAGCCATGACTCAGGCGGTGATGGAGATATCCTCCAAAAGGCTCGGCGTCACCGTGGTTGCTGATGAGAACAACAGAATGCTGGGGATACTCACCGACGGCGACATCAGGAGAGGAATCGAAAAGTGGGGAAAGGAGTTCTTTGACATGCAGGCAGGCGAAGCGATGACCAAGAACCCCAGGACCATATCAGAGGACGAACTCGCCGCAAAGGCCCTGAACATCATGGAGACCCACGCCATCACCTCCCTCGTTGTCCCTGACAGCGAAGGAAGAGCAAAAGGAATCATCCACCTCCACGACATCCTGAAAGAAGGGATCGTCTGACCGGATTCTCGTCCTGTAGCACCCCATGTAAATAGCCTTGCCTATATAATCCATCAGCCCATGAGAATACTCAGCCAGTTGCTCTCCTTATCCGTGGACAGGGCGATCTTTACGGTCATGGTGAGGGGAACGGAGAGTATCATGCCTACCGGCCCCAGAACCCAGCCCCAGAAGGCCAGGGAGATGAAAACAACAAGGGGCGACAGCCCGAGGCCCTTTCCCATGAAACGGGGCTCAATCACATTGTCGAGCAGGATATTCACCGCAAGATAGGCCAGGGCCGCCAGGAATGCCCTTTCAAATCCGAACTGCAGAAAAGCGAGCAGCACAGCCGGAACAGCGGCAATAATGGAGCCGATGTTGGGGATATAATTCAGCAGAAAGGCCAGCAGGCCCCATAAAAGAGAATAATGCACACCGAGAATGGCCAGGGCAATAGAGATGAAGACGCCTGATCCGAGGCTGATCCAGGTTTTGATGGCCATGTAACGGTTAACGCTTGCAAGGATACGGTCGAACTTCTCCATGGAAAAACCGGGCCTGTCGAAGGCCGACATGATTTTGGACCGGAAGCTCGAAGCCTCAAGGAGGATAAAAATAACGGTGAGCAGGATGATAAAGGCATTGCTGAGCGCGCTGCCCAGCCCGCTCAGCAGACCTGAGGCAAAGCTCATGGCTGCGCCGGGATCAATGTATTCAGAGAGCCCCTTTTCCGGCACGGCAACGCCTGAGCGCTTCAGCAGTTCAATGAACCCTGCGGTTTTGCTGTCTATCTGCGCCTGATAGAGCGGCAGATCAGCGGCGAGATCCTGTATTGAGCTCCCGATCAGAGCGGTGATCAGCAGGACTATAGCTGTCACCCCGGAAACCACCACCGTCAGAGCCAGACCGGTTGAGAGCCCCTTTTTGCGCAACCAGAACAGTGAGGGAGAACTGACAACAGCAATGAAGGCAGACAGAAGAAAAGGAACGAGCAGGTCCTGCGCAGCCTTCATCCCGGCAACAACAACGACAAAGGCGGCCACAGGTATCAGAAGCGAGGTGATGCCTGTTATTTTCGTGGTATTGTCCATATCTTTCCTCCTCATCTGTTCAATAGGGCAAAGGACAAGGGTATAATGGCTATGCTCATCAGGATATGTATCATGACGAGGGTCGAGGCTGTGTCACCGGCGCATTTATAACGGGCAGCGAACACCGGGCCGAGGACCGCAGCAGGCATGGCAGTGAGGAGCACAACCACCTGGGTCTGCACTGCCGGAAGATGGAAGAGCGTTGCCCCTGTCTGGGCGACCCAGGGCTGCAGAAGCATCTGGATCAGGGCTGACCCTATCAGCAAAGGCCAGATGCCTTTCAGGGAAGAGACCCTGAGCTGAAGCGCCAGTACCATGCAGGCAATGGTCGTCAAAGCGCCGTTGATCATCTGCAGGGCTTCCCAGAAGGGAGAGAGCCAGCTGAACCTCTGGAGTTCAGGGAACTGCGCAGCCGCGATACCTGCAACAAGGGCGAAAAAAATGGGGGACCGGAAATAGGAGGCCAGGGCTCCCTTCTGAAGCATCCCGCCTTCCGAAGACTCCCCGAAGACCGCGGCAATGAGGGGGCCAAGAATAAAGATCGGCAGACCCACACCCACTTCGCTCATCAGGACTGCGTCTGCCAGGGCCTGGGGATCATCAGGAAAGGTGTACTGGATTATGGGATAGCCCAGCAGGGCGGATGAGCCGAAGGAAGAGGTAAGCATCAGTGCCCCTATACCGGGACGATCAAGCCGCAAAGCCTTCCCCAAACCCCACGAGGCGGCCATGGACACAAGCCCCGC
>JBAZFD010000307.1:0-3304 GCA_041653575.1 Thermodesulfovibrionales bacterium | reverse complement strand
GCCGGAGCGCCTGCGGATGAGAAACTTATCGAGGAGGCGAAGTCGGTACTCATCCAGGTTCTCTACTCGGATGCGGTTCAGGAGGCGGGTGGTTCCATCGCCAAGAACAAACTCGTGCCCCCGGTTCTGTCCGTTATCAAGGACAACCCGAACAAGAAGAAGCTGACCGAAATCATCTTCAAGGACGACTTCCTCACGCTCCAGGATGGCTGGACGTATGAGAAGGGTGTCATTTCGGTAGCATAAAACTGTGGGGGGTTCCCGTAGGTGCTCTGCCGGGATTAAATGGCCACATGGGTCGGCCCCTACAATCAACGAGGAGGAATATGATGTCGCATGAAGAGAACAAGGTGAAGGTGATTGGGTTTTTGGAGAAGCATCCGGGGTATCATCCGTCGAAAGTGATCGGGGCTGCTGTTTTTGGGCAGAAACGGGGCAGTGCGATGATCGCCGCCAATGTCTGTCGCAGGATGGAGAAGGATGGAGTGATATTCACCAACGGGAATGGGGAGTATTCGGCTGTCTGATACTCAGGCGGGGCAGGTGCCACCCGTCACAACGGGGTGGTTAAATGGGGTGAGTACCACCAGCCTGCCCTTACCTATCACCAACAGGAGATTCTGGATGTCAAAGCCTATTACCAACATTGTGATTCCCCTTCCATCTCAGGATGCCCTCAAGGACGTCTGGAAGCTCTTTGATTATATCATAGCCAAGATGGAGGAGCCGGGAAGGGATGGGATACCGAAAGTTGATGTGCAAGGTAGGAAAAGGTTCAGGGTAGAGGTTATGAAGGCACCGGAGGATAAGTTGTTGGAGGTGTTCAGCCGGTGGGTTACCTTGTTGGTTCCGGAAATGGTTCCCGCTACCCCGAGCCTGATACAGCGAGTGGTGGTGCAGGAGGGGGTATCGGATACGGACGCCACGAAACAGGCCGATTCCATAATTGCGCAGGAGGAGGAGCAGAGGAAGGAGGAGGAGAGGAAAGAGAAAATCAGGCAAGACCGGGTTGAGCGTTTGAGAAAAGCGAGGGAGGTGAAGGAGAGTATGAGGGGGGATAGTGGTACGGTGAGGAAGTCCCACCACAAGAAGAAGGTGGGATGATGGAACTGTCCGCAACCAAGATTGCCCCGGGTTGTATTGTCGCAGCCGAACCCAAGGTAGCCCCCGACAGGTTCCTCTACGTCGATACTGAGACCACCGACAAGGTCCCCGGCCAGATCGCCCAGTTGGCTGTTATTGCTGCTGATGCGGAAGGTAAGGTGGAGTCGGCACGGAACTTCTTCTTCTCAGTCGGCTCCATGTCACCGGGCGCTGAGGCGATACATCACCTGTCCCCTGCTGTGCTTCAGGGGCTATCCCAGGGTCGGGCATTCGGCGACTGCCTGTATGATCTCGCCATGCTGTTCTTCGCGGGCCACACCTTCACCGCGCACAATGCTGCTTTCGATCTCAGGTTCGTCCGGGCTGAGTTTGCCCGGCACCAGGTCGATTACACTCCCAAGACCCTGTGCACAATGAAAGCAATGACACCAATATGCCGCCTGCCGGGGCTGTACAAGGGGACGTACAAGTGGCCTAGGGTGGAGGAAGCCCTCAGATGGCTCAAGATTGCCCCTGAGACGGTTCTGGAACGGGCGAGGTGTCTGTTTCACGTAGACCCCGTTTTGGCGGGTGCGGGTTGTTCCTTTGGCTTCCATGATGCCCGGTTTGATGTTACTGCTGTGATGCTGATACACCAGTGGCTAAGGGAGAATAGGAAATGCTGAACAGGCTCAAGTGTCTGTTGTTTGGTCATCCTGCGTTGCGAGAGGGGGAGACGGCGCTGTTGCGGACACGGAAGCGCATGGGGGATGCGATTACCATGTCGGAGTCCACAATGCAGATAACTCTAGGTAAGTCGAAAGTGTATAGGATGGTGGATGTGTTCCGGTGCAAACGGTGTCATGGACTTTACTGGACCGAGTGGGAGGATGAGGGATGACAGGCTGTGAGAATTGTAGGCGGCATAGAGTTGTGGATGGCACGTATTGGTGCATTATCCTCGTATTTAATTACAAAGTGGGGTATTGCATACCCAAGGTAAATGTATTGGAAGGGGCGGTGTTGTGCGAGGGCAAGAACAAAGGAGATTGTCAGGATTTTGTGCCGTATCCGAGCATGAAGGAAGAACGTGACTGGAAAGGTAAAATATGAACTGCACCCGGCTGGATGAGGAGTTTCCGTTTACGGCGGCCATTAAACGCTCCCCCGGTGTTCACCTCATGGACGTCATCAAGGACATGGCGCGGGAGTTGTTCAACGCGGGGTTGAAGTATGTGGACGGTGTTCCCGACCCTGTTATGTTCGAGAAGGGGTTCATTTGGGAGCGGCTGCTATCTCGTGCTTTTGGCGATGATAAGGTGACTCGTCCAGGAGAAATCATGTGTGATGGTATCGCCTGTTCCCCGGATGGAATCGAAGTGGATGAGGCTGGGGAGATTGTGGTTTGGGAGTATAAGTGTACCACAATGGGTACGAAGCACTCGCCGGAGGATACTTGGTCGTGGAAGATGCAGGCATTGGGGTACTGTCATGTTGTAGGAGCCAATACGGCAATATTCCGTATACTTCACCTGTTGCGCGACTGGAAAGAGGAGCGGCACGTGTACGCCGTGTGGAGGCTGGAGTTTACGGATGCCGAGATCGAGGATACGTGGATGAGTATTGTGAACCACGCGAAAATGAGAGGATGGGTGTGATGGAGATTGTTAGCAAGGAGACGATGCAGGCTGTTGAATCGGCTATGAGATACCGCACCGAGTATGCTGTGCCGAAGGTGACGACACAGCAGGAGTATGTTCTTGCCTCCGATGCCCTCAAGGAGATTAAGTCGAGGGGGAAGCAGCTTGACGATCTACGCCGTTCCATGACCAAGCCCTTGGACGACTCCAAGGCCCAGATCATGGACTTCTTCCGCAAGCCCGCAGATGCCCTTGCCGGGGCTGAGAAGGCGATCAAGATCGCGATGATCAGGTTCCAGCAGGAGCAGGAGAGGGAGAGGCTGGCGGAGATCAGGCGGCAGGAGGAGGACAGGAGACTGGAGCAGGAGATTCTGGGTGAGATGGCGCAGGAGGCGGCACAGGCAGGGGATGCAGAAGCGGAAAGGGAACTGGTGGAGCAGAAGCAGGAGGCGGCGGCTATTCCGGTTGTTGCTCCCACACCGGCATCCAAGGTTGATGGGATTGCGACCCGAAAGGTGTGGAAGTGGCGTCTCATAAATATCGCCAAAGTTCCTAGGGAGTACCTCACGTTGAACGAGGTT
>JBAZFD010000306.1:0-3313 GCA_041653575.1 Thermodesulfovibrionales bacterium | reverse complement strand
CAGGAACACTCTTTCCGGATGTGGCATCATAGCCAGATGCCGGCCGTCAGGAGAGCAAAGAGCCGCAATCCCCGAAATGGAACCAGGGGGATTAAACGGATAACTTTCAGTCCGCTTGCCCGAATCATCAACATAGACAATCGGAGCTAAGTTATCCCACTGGACTCTTTGGTGAATAAGGGAATCGGGAAAATACAATCTCCCTTCGCCATGAGCTACCCAAATTCCCAGAACCGAATCAATCATGCCTTGAAGCATTATGGCCGGGCTGGGCAGGATTTTAACGGTTACCCAGCGCGATTCAAACCGGCCGGATTTATTTCTAATAAACCTCGGCTGGACGCTGTCGCAAATTCCCTGCCAAGGCACCCAGCCAAGCAAAGCCATAAGCTGGCAGCCGTTGCAGACTCCCAAACTGAAGGTGTTGGGCCTGTTGTAGAACTCCTGGAACTGGTCATAGAGCTTTGTGTTAAACCTGATGGTCCCTGCCCAGCCCTTGGCTGAGTCCATTACATCGGCATAACTGAATCCTCCGACAAAGACAATCCCCCTGAAACCGGAGAGGTCTGTCCTCCCCTCAAGGAGATCGGTCATGGTTACGTCCCAGACCTCGAATCCTGCCAGATGGAAGGCGGAGGTCATCTCCCTGTCGCCGTTGCTCCCCTCTTCGCGGATCACGGCAACAGCGGGCTTCCGGCCACTGCTGAGGATACTGTCAGGGGTCTGTTCAGGCGCGAAGGAAACCTGATAGGAAGGGCCGGGCCTGTCAATGGATGATTCCCTCTCCTGCTCCACGCATTCAGGGTTCGCCTGGAGGAGCTCCAGCCGGTAGCTCGTCTCTTCCCAGATTGCCCTTAGATCGGTCATTGCCTCGTCGAGAACAACAGAGGGTCCGGGGTCCAGGGTCCGGGGTCCAGAGGAGGCAAGGCCAATCCTGATCCTCTTTTCTTTCAGCGTCTTTCCGATGACCTCGTGAGGGACGGAGAGGTTGTCAAGGATGGAGAAGATCTCCTGCTCATTCTCAGGCATGTACTCAATAGCCAGCCCCAGCTCCTCGGAAAAGAGCTTTGAAAGTATTCCCTCATTCTGACTTCTGACTTCTGTCTTCTGTCTTCTGATGCTAATCTCCACCCCGCAGTTCCCTGCGAAGGCCATCTCAAGGATGGTGGTGATGAGCCCGCCGTCGCTCCTGTCGTGGCCTGAGAGGATAAGACCCTTGTCGATAAGGGTCTGGACGGCATGGAAGGTCTTTTTCAGAAGGTCTGTGTCCTCCATGTCCGGTGTCTCATCTCCCACCTGGCCGTAGCACTGGGCAAGGGCTGAACCGCCGAGGCGGTCCCTGCCCTTCCCGAGGTCAATGAAGAGGATGCTGCTCTTCCCGGGCTTTTTGATGTCAGGGGTGACGACCTTTGTCACGTCAGGGCAGGTCGCATAGGCTGAGATTACCAGGGTCCCCGGTGACTTCACCATCTCTGACCCGCCTGAAGAGTTGAGCACCTTGGCTGCCATGGAGAGGCTGTCCTTGCCGCCGTCAACAGCGATCCCCAGGTCGATCATCATATCCTTCATGGCAACAGCGGCATCGTAGAGCCTCGCACCTTCGCCGGGGAGCTTGGGCGCCCACATCCAGTTTGCAGAGCACCTGATGTCCTGGAGGTCCGTTATCCGCGCCCAGACCATATTGGTCAGCGCCTCTCCAACGCTCATCCTCGCCATGGCTGCGGGGTCGATGAGACCCTTGACCGGCTGCTCGCCTATGGAAATGGCCGCCCCGGTATGCCTTCCCTCTGAGGGGAAATGGCTCTGGGCAATGACAGCCACGTCGGAGACGGTGAGCTGGAGCGGGCCTGCGCACTGCTGCCGCGCGATGAGGCCGGTGACCGACCTGTCCACCTTGTTGGTGAGGAATCTCTTGGAGCCCACAGAGATGTTCCTCAGCACACGGCCAAGGGCATCGGCAACGGTCTGCCCTTCAGGTATTTCGAGGGCTTTGGTCTTTACCGGAGTTCTCTCCATGGGGAAGGTCTTGGCAGGCATGTCGCCCAGGACCTTCTGCAGGTCAAGGTTCTCAAGGACAGAGCCGTCCCTGCTGTCGAAGAGAACCATTGTCCCGTCGCCTGTGATGTCGCCGATCACTGCCACAGGGACCTTTTCCCTCATGCAGAGCGCCTCGAAGAGCCCGATGGACTCGGACCGGATAAGGAGGGCGTCCTGCTCCTGGTACTCTGCGCCCCAGATCTCAAGAACCGAGAGGGTGCTGTCCCCGACGACTACCTTCCTGATGTCTATTTTTGCGCCTGCTGGATGGACGATTTCCTTGACCACATTGCAGTTTCCTCCTGCCCCCTGGTCGTGGATGCTGATGATGGGGTTTGCCTCTGTCAGCTCAACGCAGGCCCTGATCACCCTGTTGAGTTTCTGCTCCATCTCCGCGTCGCCTCTCTGGACTGCGTTGAAGTCGAGCTCCTCCACGTTCTCGCCGGAGATCATGCTCGACGCAGCCCCTCCGCCCATGCCTATGCGGTAGGCAGGGCCTCCCACCTTCACCACTACCATGCCTTTCTCCGGCTCACCCTTTTCCACGTGCCTGCCGTCCATCTGGCCCACACCGGCGGTGAACATGATCGGCTTTATCCACTCCCTCCTCTCGCCGTCAGGCGTCACAAGGCCGAAGGAGCGGGTGAATCCCTGGATCAGGGGCTCTCCGAACTTGTTCCCGTAATCCGAAGCGCCGTTGCTTGCCTCTATCTCTATCCTGAGGGGTGAGGCGAGGTTTGAGGGATAGGCGAAGGCATCATCCTCCCAGGGGAGGCTGTAGCCGGGGATCCGGAGGTTCCCCACGCAATAGGCTGCGGTGCCTGCCACCACGAGGGAGCCCCTGCCTGTGGCATGGACATCCCTGAGCCTTCCTCCTGTGCCGGTCTCGGCTCCGGGGAAGGGCGCCACGCCGGTGGGGAAGTTGTGCGTCTCTGCTGTAAGGGTAATATGGTAGGGAAGGCTCTCTTCCCTGAAGGGTGAAGGCATCCCCGGCTTTTCAGGGGTGATGGTCCTGATCTCAAAACCCCTGATGGCGCTTGAGTTGTCGTTGAAGGCGATGACGCTGTTGTTGGGGTTTCTTTTATAGGGCTCCTTCACGATCCGCATGAGCGTATCAGGGACCTCTTTTCCGTCAATCACAAGCCTTCCCCTGAAGAACCAGTGGCGGGAATGCTCGCTGTTGGACTGGCCCAGGTCAAAGCATTCCACATTGGTGGGGTTCCTCTTCAGATCATGCACAAAGAGGTTGTAGTAATAATCAATGTCCCAGTCATCG
>JBAZFD010000305.1:0-3320 GCA_041653575.1 Thermodesulfovibrionales bacterium | reverse complement strand
TCCACGCAAGGGGTGATATCCACCTCCTTGTTGTTGTCCCTCTGGACAATAAGGTCGCGGTCCTGTATGGTCCATGGGCCCTCGCCCCTCACATGATAGGCATACCTTGTGAGGAAGCTGCTCAGGGAGGGGGCATTCAGGGGGACTACCCCTATCCTGTTGATCCTGATTCCCTCAGGCAGGGTCCTGTTCATTCTCTCCCTGAAGGCCTCGATCTCAAAGGGAATAAAGACCTCCATGTCGAACCACTCGCTCTCTCCCCCCACGCCGACGCTGAGGGGCGGGCCGAAGGAGACACGGGGAGAAGGATGGAACCCCTTGGAGAAATCAAGAGGCGCCTCCACTCTTCTCATAGCCCGCAGGATCGCGGTCGTCAGTTCAAGATGGGAGAGGTATCTCAAGGCGCCTGTTTTCTCAAACTCTGCCCTCACCCTGATCTTTGCGTTCTGAGGAAGGGCCTCTTCTGCCGGTCCCTCGCCGGAAAGATCCGCAAAGGCTGCAATTTCCCCGGTCTCTGTCCCCGGTGTACAGGAAAGACCGCAGGCAATACAGCCGTCCCTGCAATCCCTTGTCTTGCCAGCCTCCAAGGCCCTGTCATACTCCCTGAGGAGGAACTCCTTTGTCACACCGGTCTGGATGTTCTCCCAGGGGAGCAGGTCATCCCTGCCGTATTCCTTCCGGGCATAGGCAGGGCCGTCTATCCCTGTCTGTTCCATAGCCTCCTGCCAGCGGCTGAAGCTGAAGTTCTCGGTCCATGCGTCAAGCTTTCCGCCGAGCTCCCAGGCCTTTTCTATGAGGGGCGCAAGCCCTTCGTCGCCCCTGGCGATAATCGCCTCCAGAAGACTCATCTCCTCATTGTGGCCTTTGTACTTGAAGCGCCTCCCCAGGCTGTCGCGGAGAAACCTCATTTTCCTCTTCATCTCATCAGGAGCGATCTGTCCGAACCACTGGAAAGGGGTGTGAGCCTTGGGGATGAAAGGGGATATGGTGATGTTGACGTTCACCGGCTTTTTAATCTCTTTTCTGGCTATCCTGAGGGCCTTCATGGCCATGGCCTGTATCGCCTCCACGTCCTCGTCGGTTTCTGTGGGGAGGCCTATCATGAAGTAGAGCTTGAGGGATATCCAGCCCTCCCTGAAGAGGACAGTCAGCGCCCTGTCGTAATCCTCTTCCTGGAAGTCCTTGTTGATCACATCCCTGAGCCTGCCCGTGGCTGCCTCAGGCGCCATGGTAAAACCGGTCTTCCTCGTTGTCCTGATCTCCCTGAGCACATCCTGGTTCACCGCAGCAACCCTGAGGGAAGGCAGGGAGAGGGCAACCCTTTTACCCCTGAACCTCCTGTTCAGCTCCTTCACAACAGGAAGAAGATGGGTATAATCACCGGCGCTGAGGGAGGTAAGAGAAAGCTCATCATAGCCGGTGTTCTTCAGGGACTCCACGGCGATGGCCACCACGTCCTCAGGGCTTCTCTCACGCAGGGGCCTGTAGATCATCCCGGCCTGGCAGAACCTGCATCCCCTGGTGCATCCGCGGGAGACCTCTATATTTATCCTGTCATGGACAATGGAGGTATAAGGCAACACAGGGCTCACGGGGTAAGTCTCTCTTTTCAGGTCAGCTATGTATCTCCTCCTGATGAGATCCCCCTTCGTGTGCATGGAAGGGACATAGACGCCTTCTATCCTGCTCAGCTCCCTGAGGAGGGATTCCCGTGACTCTCCGTTCAGTTTGCACTGTCGCAGGGTCTCCATGATCTCAACGATTGCCTCCTCCCCGTCGCCTATGAGAAAGGCGTCCATAAAAGGAGCCATGACAGCAGGATTGACGGTGCAGGGTCCTCCGGCAATGACAAGGGGGAACTGCCGTGAGCTGCCCTGCCTCTCGGCAGACCGCAGAGGGATCCCACCCAGATGGAGCATATTCAGCACGGTGGTATAGGAGAGTTCATACTGGAGACTGAACCCCACCATATCGAAGGCCTGGAGCGGCGTCCCTGTCTCCAGTGAGGAGAGCGGAACGCCGTTCCTTATCATGTATTCTTCAAGATCGGTCCAGGGCGAGAAGACCCGCTCGGCTGAGGCCCAGGGACTGCTGTTGATGATCCCGTAGAGGAGCTTCATGCCGAGATGGGACATACCCACCTCGTAGACATCAGGGAAAGCAAGGGCGACTCTCACGCCTTCGGATCCATTCACGGGGAATGGCTTCCTGACTGCGTTGAGTTCGTGGTTTATGTAGCGGCTTGGTTTTTGAAAGGATGTCAGATTCACTTAGTAGATTACCATTTGCCGGAGGGATGAGGCAAGGAGGACAAAAAAAGAGGACATCCTCGTGCCCTCACCCTCACAGATTGGATGGAAATCCAGGCTGCCCTGTCTACTCTGTGATCTTCTTTGCAGTCCTTCTCGAAGCAGTCTTTTTTGTTGCGGTCTTTTTTGCGATAGCAGCCGGCTTTGCTGTCCTTGTCGTCTTCTTTACTGCTGTCTTCTTTGCAGCCTTCGGTGCTGTTGTCTTCGCAGCGGCAGTCTTCTTCACAGCCGGTTTAGGCGCAAGGGCTGTTTTTTTCACCGCTGTTTTCCCTGTTGTCGTCTTTTTCGGTGCTGCCTTTTTCTCTGCGGTCTTCGGCGCAGCTGTCCTGGTGGAGACTGTCTTCGCAGCCTTCTTTACCGTGGTTTTCGTTGCAGCAGCCTTTGGAGCAGCTGCCTTAGGAGCGGTTTTTTTTGCTGTTGTCTTAGGCGCAACTGTGGTCTTTTTCGGTGTCGCCTTCTTTGCTGTTGTTGTCTTTGCAGCGGTCTTTGCCGTTGTCTTTTTTGCTGTCGCAGTCTTTTTAGTTTCAGCGGCCTTCTTTTCAGTGGATGAGGTCTTTGCAGCAGCTTTTCCGGTTGTGGTCTTTTTTGCCGTTGCCTTAGCGGTTGTTCTCTTTTTGGGAACCGCCTCCTCCTTCTTTCCAGTAGCCTTTTTTGTTGTAGCCATTAATAAAGCCCCCCTGATTTTCTTTTATTGTACTATACACGCTGATACTGAAAAGTTCAAGAAAAATCAATAAAAAAAAGGCCCCTCAGCATGAGCCGAGGGGCCTTTCATTTTCAGGGATTTACAGGGATCTACAAGGAAGTCTCTCTCTGAACAATGCCGTCCAGGCATTCAGCAGCCTTAAGGATAATGTTTTTGCACTTCAGTTCCTTGGTGAAGTACCTGTCCTTCAGGGGCTTGCAATTCATCTCTCCCATTTCATTCTGGAAGGAGATGAAAAACTCCCGCGACAACTCTTTCACGCGGGTATTGTCCGGCTTTGTTGAGTCCAGCGCAGGGACGTCGGC
>JBAZFD010000304.1:0-3320 GCA_041653575.1 Thermodesulfovibrionales bacterium | reverse complement strand
CAAGGATTGTGGAAAGAGTTACGCAGGTCTAGCCCGTCTTGGATTACATCGTTTCATAGAGCATAATGCCGAGTGGGAGGCTGATCTTGAGCGCTCTCACAAGGGACTCACAGAGAAGGCGGCTATCAAGAAGAAATACCAGGCCCTTGTAGAGAAAGGAGAAGGACCTCCCATGCCTGGCCGTCCGGTGAGAAAGAGGGAAACTACTCCAGAGGAAGAGATAGAGACTCCTCAAGAGGTTGAAGAGGTGGAAGAGGAGGAGAAAGAGAAAGAGTCCTCCGTACAAACTATTACCCTGGTTGAGCCTGATGGTAATCCTTCGTCAGTCACGGTCAGTCAGCCAGACTCCAGCGACCCTCCGCCACTGGCCGTTACTGAAGAGATCCCTCAAAAGCCACCCCCTGAAGAAGTGGAAAAATGGGATGAGATTCTCGCGGTAGATCCCCCAAAGAAGCCAAAAGGGAAAAGTCCCAAGTCTAAAGAGGAGGCTCCCAAAGGGGTACCTCCCCCACCACCAGAGGTGATAGAAGAGTGGGATGAGAAGTTGGCTCCTTCCCCTAAGCCACCCAAGGCCAAGAAAGGAGATCCAGTTCCCACCACGCCTAAGGGGTCTTCCGAGCTGGTCAATGTGGTGGCTCCCAAGAATGGCGTGGTGGTGTTCCGTCTGGGGAGTGTAGAAATCCCCCTTAATTATCAAGACCTGTATGAGTCCTTCATCCTGTGGGAGGATATGAAAGTGAAGGCAGGGTTGACCGACACCTTCTCAGTCGCTCTAAAGGACGCTATGGGGGTGGCCTGGAGAATCCTCGTAGCCAAAGAGTCGGCGTTCGAGGTGGTTACCCTGGCGGAGGATGAGGTGGGGAGTGAGGAGGAAGAAGGATATACCCCCTCTGATGATGAAGAGGACTTATCTCAGTTTGAGGATCTGGATGAAGACCTCATTGAAGACAAAATACTGACGGAGGCTGAATAATCATGGGAGATTTACAAGATAAAGTTACCCGGGAGCTCACCTCCCGTAAGATGGGGGGTAAGCCCTCTGTTTCCGACTCTTCTTCGGAGGACACCCAGCTGGGCAAAGAGATGAAGATGATCCGGAATGAGCTGGTGAAAACCCACATGGTGAAATCCTTCCTGGGGAACGATAACCCTCCGGTGGCACCAGTGGTGGCTCAACCCCCTGCGGAGCGCCCCTCCGACAGTCTGATGAAGGCTATGGCCGATGTGTTGACCACTCAAGGAAAAACCTCTGGAGATATGGTGAACACCTTAATGGGGAGGGTGTTGGACATGCAGCAGGGGGGAGGGGGTGACTCCTCCGGCAAGGATGTCCTTCTGGAGTTTGTTCTTGGGGAACTCCGAGAGATGAAGAATAGGCCCCCAGTGGACCCGATAGCCAACTTCACCACCCTACTCGCTCTGATGCAGCAAATGGAAGCGCTCAAAGGGAAACCCGCCGCGCCTCCTCCTCCACCTCCACAGACCTCTGATGCCTCCCTCCAGCTGCAACTCAAGATGCTGGAGATAGCAAATGCCAAAGAGGAGAGGCGGTGGAGTATGGACAGGGAGGCACAACAGAGACAATGGAAGATTGAGGATGACCTCAGACTGGCGGAGTTACAGCTTAAGAGGGTGGAACTGGCCCAGTCAGAAAAAGGCAGAGAGAATGCTATGGGGGCGCTGGGGGATATTATTGGAAGTGTTATGGAAGGAATGACAGCAGCCAAAATGGGAGCGCCTGCTATAGCAGCCAATCCTGGGGCTAGGTCTTCCCCTCCTCCACCCCCTAACGTGCCGAAGTTCATGTGTCCTGCCTGTCAGACCATAGTGGCCATTCCCTCCCCTGACGTAGAGCAGGTGATTTGTCCCGGGTGTGGAGCCGCTTATGACAGGGCACCCCAGGGAACCCCCGGGGCAGTGGTCAATGTGAATTCTGATGCCACTACCAGCACTCCACCTCCTCCCCCTCCACCGAGAGAGGCAATAAACTACCAGATGGACCTCACTCCGCAGGAGGAGACAGAGGACTCTGAGGCATATCAGGGGGTGAGATAATCCATGGGTGGCTTTAGTTTTAATATCAATGGGGCAGTATTTGCCAAATCATTTATCATGAGAAAGGTGGGGAAGGTGTTGGAGGAGGGGTTTACCCAATTGGGACCCGAGAGGGTGGATCTCCTTATCAAAAATAACATCGATCTCACCTCCTTCGTATCTCAGGAGCAGTGGGGGGTAATCCGTGAGAAAGCTCCTCAATACTCCTGGGCTATGGAAGGGATTGATCATAAAGACATCTACAAGGTGCTCCCCCAGTGGGTGAAGGATGTTATCACCGCCAACGGGATGCAAGGGGGGAGCTGGTTCCTGCGTCAATGTGAAATATGCCAAAAAATTATGAAAGGGGAGATGTAAATCACATTATGGAAACTCAATCGCACTCTCAGGAAGAAATCATCCATCTGCAGCCTGCAGACATTATTCTCGTCCGTGGGGACAGTATTATCAGCAAGATTATTCGATGGGGGACCCGGCATCTCGGAGAGAAACGCACCAAAGTGAACCATGCCGCCATGATGACAGGCTTTGGAGTGATTGCCCCCTCTAGAGCCAATGGGATATTCATAGAGGCGGCTAGGAAGGTGTGGCTGCAGGATCTCTCGGTGTACCGCCTGAAACGTAATGACCAGATTGCCATCTATCGCTGCAAGGACCTTACCCCTGAAGAGAGAACTCAGATAGTATCCGCCGCGATGGATCATTATGGGGAGAAGTACGGCTTCATCCGCATCATAGCCGCCTTTGGTGACTACTGCCTCTTGGGAGCTTACTTCTTCCGCAGGATGGTGAAACAGAACAAGTATCCCATCTGCAGCTGGATAGTCGCTCATGCCTATGGTCGGGTGGAAAAGAACCTCGGCGCTCCAATAGGAATGGCTACCCCTGACGACATCTGGGACTATGTGGAGGAGAACTCTCACACCCACTATGACTGCATCTTCCCGCTGCAGTCTATCCGAGTGAAGGGGAAGAAGAAAATGAAGCGCACTCTGGAGGTGATAAAATGACTCTCAGTCCCATAATGTCTCCCGAGGGGAAGAAAAGAGGGTGGATTTCCGGTATAGTTGAGGACATCGGTGCCCCTACTGTTCGTGGGGTAATCACCCTGGCTATCATTGGCGTGGTGGTGTATAAATTCCTCTTGCAGGATGTGGAAATCCCCTGGGAGGACTTCAAGGTGTTGGTTTTCACGGTGGTAGCCTACTTCTTTGGCACTCAGGTGGCCAAGAGGGAGTGATTTATTATCCTTACCGATGGGAAAA
>JBAZFD010000303.1:0-3323 GCA_041653575.1 Thermodesulfovibrionales bacterium | reverse complement strand
CCTCTACGATACTGCCCCTGTCCATGACCATGATCATGTGGGCGTTGCGTAACGTGGAGAGCCGATGGGCTATGATGAGCACCGTCCGATTCCGGCATATGCTCCTGAGGTTCCTCTGGATGATCGCTTCTGATTCATAGTCAAGGGCGGAGGTTGCTTCGTCGAAGATGAGGACCCTGGGGTTGGTCAGAAGCGCACGCGCTATGGCGACCCGCTGTCTCTGGCCTCCCGAGAGGGCCGTGCCCTTTTCCCCCACCATGGTGTCGTACCCTTCGGGGAGCTCAAGGATGAAGTCGTGCGCCCCGGCGAGCTTTGCCACGCCAACGATGGTTGTCATGTCGGCAGAGGGGTGGTGGATGGCTATGTTGTCCCTGACGCTGCCGTTGAAGAGAAAGTTCTCCTGGAGCACGACGCCTATCTGCCTCCTCAACCATGCGGGGTCCGCCAGGGAGATGTCCACGCCGTCCATGAGGACTCTCCCTGATTCGGGGATGTAGAGTCTCTGGATGAGCTTGGCCAGGGTGCTCTTGCCGGAGCCGCTCCTGCCGACGATTCCCACGGTGGTGCCCGGAGGGATATCAAGGGAGAGGTCCCTGAGGATCTCGGGGCCGTCTGCCCGATACCGGAACCGCACGCCGTCGAGCCTGATCTGCCCTTTGATGGCGGGAAGTCTGGTCTTGGCCGGGTTCATGGCGGGCTCGGGCTTTGTGGTGAAGATGTCTCCCAGTCTCTTGATGGAGAGGCCCACCTGCTGGAACTCCTGCCACATCTGGACGAGTCTGAGCACGGGGTCGCTCACCCTGCCGGAGAGCATCTGGAAGGCGATGAGCTGCCCCACGGTGAGCTTGTTGTCCATGACGAGGTGGGCTCCCACCCAGAGGATGACAAGGTAGGAGAGCTTGTGGATGAGCTGTCCCACGGCCCCTGCTGTGCCGGAGAGCCGGTAGGACTTGAAGCTGGCCTTGGTATAGTCTGAGATGAGGCCTTCCCACTTCTTCTGCGCCACCGGCTCAAGGCTGAAGGATTTCACGGTCTGGGCGCCGCTGATGGTCTCAACAAGGTAGGACTGGGCGTCGGCCCCTTTGTTGAATCTCTCATCCAGTCTCTTTTTGAGCACGGGGGTGACGACGAGGGAGAGAAGGGCGAAGAGGGGCAGGGCCGCAAGGGCGACGAAGGTGAGGGTTGTGCTGTAGAGGAACATGACGATGATGAAGATGGCCATGAACATGATATCCAGAACGAGGGTCAGGGGACCGCCGGTGAGGAACTGTCTGATGTTCTCCAGCTCACGCACCCGTGCCACGGTGTCTCCCACCCTTCTGACTTCGAAGTATCGCAGCGGGAGGGAAAGGAGGTGTTTGAAGAGCCGGGCGCTGAGGGTGACGTCTATCCTGCTGGTGGTGTGGGTGAAGATGTAGGTCCGCAGGATGCTGAGCGCAGCCTCAAAGCCGGCCACGGCAGCGAGGCCGATTCCCAGGACGTCAAGGGTGGTCATGCTCCGGTGAACGAGGACTTTGTCGATGATGACCTGGGTGAAGAGGGGGCTGGCGAGGCCGAAGATCTGAAGCACCAGCGAGGCGATGAGCACGTCGATGAGGGGGCCTTTGTATTTGATGATGGAGGGGATGAACCACCGGAGGCCGAAGCCCTCCTCTGTTGCCGGGGAGCTCCTCGGGGTGAGGAGGATGACCTCGCCGGTCCAGTCTGCACAAAACTCCTCTTTGGGGAGGATGCGCGGGGTCTTTTCACCTGGTCTGAGGCAGAGGAGCTTGTCGCCTTCCGCCTTGGCGAGGATCATGAAGGCGCCGTCTTTCCTTGCTGCGATGAGGGGGAGTTGCAGTTTGGGCAGTCTCTCAAAACTGACCTTCGCTGACTTGGCCTTGAGCCCCAGCTCCTTCGCTGCCCGAAGAATGTCATTGGTCGCTGCTCCCTCAGAGCCGATGGCAAAGGCGTGCCTGATCTGCTCGGGATCCGCAGGTATCCCGTGATACTGCGCGATCATCACAACGCTGAGAAGGCCTGTGTCAGGTCTGCTCTGCTGCTCGTTCCGGGATTCTGTCTCTGTTTCTGCTGCCTGATCCATGATAATCGCTGTTTTACGCCGCCTGCGGGCTCCAGTAATGCGAAAGGATCGCCTGCACTTCAGTGGGCTTCTGCTGTACCGCCTGCTCCCAGGTGATCCCGTTCTGCGAACAGAACCCCGCCATCTCCTGGACCAGAAGGTCCACCTCGTTGCTCATCAGCACGCTGCCGTCTGCTGCTTGGATCTCTTCCACTTGGTTGGCGGAGCCGGAGTACCAGTTCTGCACAGAAACCTGATCGGCTAAGCCATTGATGTCAATAGTGAGACTGTCTCCCGACTGCGAGAATATGATGTCAAGGGGATTCACCGCAAACTCCACGGCGTCAGTGTTGACAGTTGTATCATAGTCGCTGATTGTGTCGCTCCCGCTGTCTGTGCCGAACAAGTAGGTGTCGTTTCCTGAACCTCCGTTGAGCGTGTCATTACCCTCCCCGCCTTGAAGGATGTCATCTCCACCGTTTCCGGAAATAACGTCATTCCCGGCATAGCCTTCCATGTAATCCTTTGTGCCTGATCCGCTCAGGGTATCATCACCCAAGGTCCCTGCAACTCCAGTGTAATATCCCTGTGCCTCCATCTGCGCCAGCGTCATCATCGTCCCGTCGGCGAAGGTCAAATTGTCAAGCTTGTACCGGTAGCTGGCGAACCAGTTTCTGATCACCAAGGTGTCATCTGTCCCTTTGATCGCTATCGTGAGGTCCGCTCCTCCCTGGCACACGAACTCGATGTCGTCCCTTGTTATCCCCTCGCCGAAGGCCACCGTGTGCCCCTGGCTCTCATAGCCGTCATCCAGGCTGATCGTGTCCTGCCCGCTGCCCCTGCCGAACCTGTACGTGTTGTTGTCTCCGTCACCCTGCAGGTAATCGTTGCCCGCTCCACCGTCAAGGACATCACTTCCGTTGCCGCCATAAAGGCTGTCGTTGCCTTCCCCGCCCAACAGTGTGTCGTTGCCGTAGTTGCCGTTCAGAACATCGTTGCCCGCATTGCCCATGATCACGTCGTTGAGCCCTGTACCGATAAGGGTAGCGTCATCTCCCTCGGTGCCATGGACCACATACCCTTGCGCCTCCATCTGCGCCAGCGTCATCACCGTCCCGTCGGCAAAGGTCAGATTGTCAAGCTTGTACCGGTAACTGGCGAACCAGTTTCTGATCACCAAGGTGTCATCTGTCCCTTTGATCGCTATCGTGAGGTCCGCTCCTCCCTGGTACACGAACTCGATGTCGTCCCTTGTTATCCC
>JBAZFD010000302.1:0-3352 GCA_041653575.1 Thermodesulfovibrionales bacterium | reverse complement strand
CTCCTGGACGGCATCAAGGTAGGTCAACACCTTATCGTACTCCCCGAACTTCACCTGGAGTTCCTCGATAAAGTGGCCCACAGCGCCGAGGGCTATCTCCCTCTCCAGCCTGGAGAGCATCTCCTTCACCAGCTTTTCTGCATCCCTCACAGCCCTGGCTATATCGTTCAGCTTTTCCTGGAGGGCCTTCCCGATCTCCTCCACCTGCTGCCGGGTCTTCTCATCCAGCCCTGCAAACTCTTCTTCCGTAAGGGGTTCCCCGTCCTTTTTTATGGGGACGATGATGAGGCCTGTAGGCGATTTCCGTATGGCAAACCCCTTGGACTGAGCCTCCTCTTCAAGGGAGGAAAAAAACTCCTTCTGCTTCCGCTGGAACTCTTCGAGGATCTTCGTCCGCTGGCTCTCGTATTCCTTGGATTCAAAGACCCTGGGGATTTCAATCCTCAGGTTTCGCACAAGGTCGTCCATCTCCTTCCTGAAGTCCATGCCCACGCCGGGCTTGAGGGCTATTGCCAGGGGAACGTCCGGGTCCTTGAAGTTGTAGACATAACACCAGTCGGAGGGGACAGCCTCCTGCGAGGCCTTTTCCTGGAGGAGGTTTCTCACCGTCCTCATCTTGCCTGTCCCGTTCTCCCCGAGGGCAAAAATATTGAAACCCTTGCTGTCGAGGCTCAAACCGAAGTCCATGGATTTCATGGCCTTTTCCTGACCGATGGTCCCTGTCGTCTCTGTGATATCCTTTGTGGTCTCAAACTGAAAAAAATCAGCTTCACAGCAGTTGTACAGATCCTCAGGCTTCAGCCTCTCTGCCATATCGTCCATCCTCCTTTATTTTGCCCGCGGGTGGTGCTCCATATAGACCTTTTTCAGCCTCTCTCCGGTAACCTTCGTGTAGATCTGTGTTGTCGCAATATCCGAATGGCCAAGCATCCTCTGGAGGGATCTCAGGTCAGCACCTCCCTCCAGGAGGTGGGTTGCAAAGGAATGCCTGATGGAATGGGGGGTGACCTCAAGGCCTGCCTGCTCACCGAACTCCTTGAGTGCCTGCCAGAACCTCTGTCTCGTCATGGGTAGCCCCCTGCGGCTGAGAAAGAGGTAGGGAGAGGATTTCCCCTTTACCAGTTGGGGCCGCAGCTCCTGCATGTATTTTCTGATCTTTTCCATTGCCCGCCGGTTCATGGGGACAATCCGTTCCTTTGCCCCCTTTCCTGTGACGCGGAAAAAGCCTGCCTCAAAATCAAGGTCGCTGATCCTGAGGGAGATGATCTCGCTTGCCCTCAACCCTGAGGCATAGAGGAGCTCCAGCATGGCTGAGTCTCTCACAAAGGCATTAGTCTTCAGCTCAACAGCGAGGAGCCTCTTCATCTCCTCCCTGCTCAGGGCCTTGGGAAGCCGCTCCCAGATCTTCGGGGAGACCAGCATCTCTGTAGGGTCCTCTGCAATGGAGCCGGAGGTCAGAAGAAAACGGGAAAACCCCTTCACCGATGAGATGAACCTGCTGATGCTCGCCCCTGCATGTCCTGTCTCCCTGAGCCTCCCGATGTAGCCCACAATCTCCTCCCTTTCCAGGGCCTCAATACCCTTCCCCTGTTCACCGAGAAAATCGAAAAAGCCTTTGAGATCGAGGATGTACGACCTGACGGTATTGGGAGAGAGTCCTCTCTCCACCGTAAGGTATGCGGCAAAGGAATCAAGCAGCTCCGCAGACAAGATACTCCTCTATCCCCGTGGAACTCCGCATCCTCTGGTAGATGATCTGCGCCAGGTCCATGAGGTTCTTTGTATCTTCCCTGTTGTATGCCAGGAGGAGCTCACGGGCCTCGAAACTCCCTTTCTTTGCGGCGTCCCAGAGCTTCACTGCATGATAGCCGTTCATGCCGCGGACGGAATCATCACGCTCTATCCCGAACATCTCCTCCAGCCTCTTCAGACCGCCCATCATGCCCAGGCTCCGCGAGGCATGGCAGAGATCGAAGTGGGGAAGAAAAAACCTCACCCCCGGCATGGACCGGAAGAGGAAGGGGATATCAAAGGAAGTGCCGTAAAAGGTAATGAGGAGTTTGTACCCCTCCATTTCACGGTTCAGTTTGTCGGCGCTGAGATTGTCTCCCTTTACAAGGCATTTACTGTCATAGCCGTCATAGAGCCCAACCACGGTCACATAGCCGCCCTTATCGGGCTGAAGCCCGTTCGTCTCTATATCAAGGCATACGGTTTTGTCCTTAAAGGCATCAAAGAGCCTCCAGTGCTCCCTTCTCTTCATGAGCCTGGAAAAATATTCCGCATTACCCAGGCTGAGCTCCCTGGAGAACTGAACCAGTTGTTCATCATAGTACCGCTTCCGCTCGGGGCTTATCCCCTCTATCTCATCCCTCCCACAGAAATCATCCCATGTGAGGATCCCCATGCTCCAGATCTGCTTTTCAAGCTTCTCTCCTATTCCGTTGAGCATGGAAAAGGTGTGTCTGATCATCTGTTCTCCAGTCTTTTTTTTGTTCTTATTATAACCTTTATCAGGCGGGGGGACAAGGTTGTGGTAAACTACCGGCCATGAGAAACATCAGGTTGACCCTCCAGTACGACGGCACGAACTACCACGGCTGGCAGACCCAGCCGTCAAAACTCAGAACTCAGAAGTCAGAAGTCAGAAAGATAATCACCCTCCAGCAGACAATCCAGGATGTGATAAAAAAAATAACAGGCGAGGAGGTAAATCTCATCGCCTCGGGAAGGACCGATGCGGGGGTCCACGCCATTGCCCAGACAGCTTCTTTCAGGACAGAATCAGCGTTGGAGCCGCAGGTCATAGAGCGGGCGCTGAACGCCCTTCTTCCGCCGGACATACGGATTACTGACGCAGGAGAGGCAACTCCTGATTTTCATCCCCGTTACGATGCCAGGGGGAAAAGCTATGTCTATCTCCTCTCAACGGAACGCACTATCTCGCCCTTTCTCTGCCGGTATGTCTGGAGAATATCCGCCGACCTGGACGGAGAGGGAATGCTCAGCTGCCTTGACCATTTCACCGGGAGGCATGACTTCACCTCCTTCAGGGCCTCGGGCTGCGGCGCAAAAACGCCTGTCCGCACAATATCATCGCTGACCATGGAAAGACTCAGGGAGATGGTTTTTCTCGGCTTCGGCATAAAGGGAGAGTTCTTCAGGTTCCGCGTAGAAGGTGACGCCTTCCTCAGGCATATGGTGAGAAATATTGTAGGAACTATTGTGGATGTGGGAAGGGGAAAACTTAAGCCAGAGGCGGTGAAGGAGATCCTTGAGCTGAAGGACAGGAGCCGTGCCGGCGCTACCGCGCCGGCACGGGGTCTCTTTATGGAAAGAGTGCAGTATTGAC
>JBAZFD010000301.1:0-3357 GCA_041653575.1 Thermodesulfovibrionales bacterium | reverse complement strand
CACGCCTGGCGCGACGCTCCTTCCGCAGCTCCTTCAGGGCGCGGACACGGCCCTCGTTCCTGGTCCGGCGGGCCTTGATCCCCTGCCTGATCCAGGCCTCTTCCTGGGCGAGCTTCTTGTCGAAGAGGGCATTCTGGGTAGCCTCTGCCTCAAGCTGGGCCTGCCTTCTCTCCAGGTAGGTGTTGTAATCCCCCGGCCAGTCAGAGACCTTTCCCCTGTCGAGCTCGATGATCCGCGTGGCAAGGGCCTGGAGGAACCGCCTGTCATGGGTGATGTAGAGGATCGAGCCGGGAAAGTCGAGGAGAAACTCCTCAAGCCAGGAAATGGAGCTGATATCCAGGTGGTTGGTGGGCTCGTCAAGGAGGAGGAGGTCAGGCTGGCTCACCAGGGCGCGGGCCAGCAGAACCCTTCTGGTGGTGCCGCCTGAAAGGCCTGAAACAGGCGCATCAGGATCGAGACCGAGCCGGGTGAGGACTGTATCCACCCGCTGCTGCATCTGCCAGCCGCCTGAGGCCTCGATCTGGTGCTGTATCCTTTCAAGTTCAGAGATCAGCCCCTCGTTGCCGTCATGGGAAAGACGGTTGCTCAGGTCATGGTACTCAGAGAGGAGCTCCACCATACCTCCCAGACCTCCGGCCACCACCTCAAAGACCGTCCCTGAGAGATCGTGGGGAACCACCTGTGAGAGGGCGGCGATCCTCACACCCTGCTGCCTGATCACCTCGCCGCTGTCAGGGGCCATCTCTCCGGTAATGATCTTCATGAGGCTGGACTTGCCCGCCCCGTTTCTGCCTACAAGGCAGACCCTCTCACCGGGATCTATCTGAAGGCTTACCCCGTCCAGCAGCTCAGGGCCGCCGAAGGCAAGCCTGATATCTCTCAAACTCAGCAATGACACGTTTCACCTCGGACAGATGAAGTTATGAAAGGATAGATTCTTTTGGTTGTCATGCCGGCTTGTCCGGCATCCTTCCAGGGTTTTCAGAAGGATTCCCGACAAGCGGGAATGACGGCAATACTAATACTCTATGGATACCACGACAAAGCTGACCGGGCCGTCGGGCCTCTGCACCATCACCTCGTCACCCTCTGATTTTCTCAGGAGGGCCTTTGCCATGGGCGAATCAAGGCTGATAAACCCCTTGTCGGGGTCGAACTCATCGGGCCCCACAATGCGGTATCTGTATTCGGTTCCCTCATCATCCTCGACCTTGACCCAGGCGCCGAAGAAGATCTTTGATCTGTCGTCAGGAATCCTGTCCACCACAACCAGCTCGCTCAGTCTCTTTGAGAGAAACCTGATCCGCGAGTCTATCTGCCGGAGCTGCTTTTTGCCGTAGATATACTCGGCGTTCTCGGAGCGGTCGCCCATGGCGGCTGCATCTGCAACCGCCTGGGTGACCTCAGGCCGTTTGACCTTCCAGAGATAGGCGAGCTCATCGCTCAGCCGCTTGTGGCCCTCAGGAGTGATGTAAGATGATACCTGCGCCCTGGGACGCGATGCTCCTCTTCTCATGCCGACTCCCTCTCAAGCTTTTTTCAGCGTCCGTTGGAAGGCCTGCTCACCCGGTGCTTGTGCGCCGGAGCGCCTGAAGGATGCTTGGGTCCCCTTGTCGGGGTAGCGCCGCCTGAAGGCTTCTCCTGGTGGGCTCTCTGACTGCCTGAAGAGGGGCTTCTTTTCTGCTGAGGCCTGCGCTGGGGCTCACGGGGAGGCCGGGCGAACTCCTCATCACGCTGGGGAGCGGGCTTCTTGTAATCGAAACCCTCAACGAACCTCCGCTCGATGGGGTTGCCCAGGACCTGCTCGATGGCGCGGACCATATCTGCATCATCATTGGCCACGAGGGTATAGGCGTCGCCTGTCTTTGCGGCACGGCCTGTCCTGCCGATGCGGTGGATGTAAGCCTCTGTGGTGTTGGGGATATCGTAGTTGATCACATGGGAGACCTGGCTCACGTCGATCCCGCGGGCTGCAATGTCCGTTGCCACGAGAATCTGGAAGGTGCCGTTGCGGAATCCGGTCATCGCAGCCTGCCGTCTCGCCTGGGAGAGGTTGCCCTGAAGGGCCGCAGCCTTGTATCCGGCACGGTTCAGCTGCTCTGCCAGCCTGTTCGCCCTGTGCTTGGTGCGGGTAAAGACCAGGACAGACTCGGTGTCCGTGCTGTGCAGCAGCTCAAGGAGCAGCGCGGTCTTCAGGTGGTAGGAGACAGGATACAGGGCATGGCTGACCGTAACGGCAGGGGTGGAATCCCCGGCCTGTATGGTGACAGGGTCAGTGAGCACGTCATTGGCCAGGTGCCTGATCTCTTTCGGCATGGTGGCTGAAAAAAGAAGGTTTTGCCTCTGATCGGGGAGGTGCTTGAGTATTCGTCTGATATCAGGGAAAAAACCCATGTCGAACATCTGGTCAGCCTCGTCGAGCACGAGCACCTCGATGTTCGAGAGGTTGATGGTGCCCTGGTTTATATGGTCCAGCAGCCTTCCGGGGCAGGCAACGACAATCTCCACGCCCCTTTTCAGCTTGTCCACCTGGGGATTGAAACCCACGCCTCCATAAATGGTTGCGCTCTTGATGCCGGTCTGACCGCCCAGGCTTCCGACAGCCTCATTGATCTGCTCAGCCAGTTCGCGGGTAGGGGCGATGACAAGGGCGCGGACCTGCCTGCGCTTGTTCTGCATCAGCCGGTGAAGAATAGGGAGCACGAAAGCGGCTGTCTTTCCTGTTCCTGTCTGCGCCAACCCCATGACATCTCGTCCCTCCAGCACAGCAGGGATAGCCTGTTCCTGAATCGGCGTGGGTGCTTCGTACCCGGCAGCCGTAACACCGGCCGCAACATGAGGATGAAAATCAAAAGATGTAAATTCCATAGAACTCCTTTGTGTTGTCTGTCTTCGGGAAAAAAGCCAAGGTGTATGAGGGGTTTACAACGACGCAGTTTTCATCCGGATACAACATTCGTGATCAATAAGAGTATCAGCTTTGGGCAAGGACTGTCAACCTTAAAAGACAGGAGGATATGCTACAATGACACCATGTCATATGCAAAATCAAAGCTCGTCTACTCCACGGAGCAACCAGTATCGAAGAAGGAAAGGCCTGCTGAAAAACACCCTCAGGCAGGTATCTCCCCGGCTGATCAGAAGATAACCGTCAGGCTCGACAGAAAGGGGAGGGGCGGAAAATCGGTTACGGTCATCGAAGGTCTTCTGGTAGGGGAGAAGGAAAGGGAAACCCTTGCAAAGCAGCTGAAGGCAAGGCTCGGCACAGGGGGAACCGTTATTGAAGGCGGCATCGAGATCCAGGGCGACCACCGCGATACCGTCATCGCCGAACTGGAAAAACGGGGCTACAGGCCC
>JBAZFD010000300.1:0-3358 GCA_041653575.1 Thermodesulfovibrionales bacterium | reverse complement strand
GAGAGCTCCGCAGACAGACTCTATACCCATGCCTCCGCCCATGCCCCTGGCGAGCTTGAGCGCTTCCCTGTCCAGGCCCAGATCATAGACTTCATTTGCCCCGTGAAGAATCTTCTCAGCGCAGTTCAGCTTGAGATCATCACCAAAACCGTTCCTGATCAGATCACCAACAACCATTACATCATTCATCATCCAAGGCCTCCATAAAAAAAAGAGTATTCTACTATAGCACAAAGCTGCAATTTCTCAAAAAAAAGGGGAGAAGAGAGACCTCCCGCCAGCCTGAAAAAGGTTCAGTGTGAGCAGCCTCCTCCGTGGCCGCCGCAGGTCTGAAGAAGGGTGAATTCCCGGAGCCTGCCTGCTTCAAAGAGCTCCAGATTTTCCGCAACCGTAGAGCCCTGGGTCTTATACACCCTGTACCCTGCCTGGTTGAGCTTACTCAAAGCTCCCCCGCCCACACCTCCGACAACAATCACATCCACGGCCTGGCCGTTGAGGGCCTTCAGAGGGCTGCATGCGCCGTGCGAGTGGTGGAGGTCGCTGTTCACTACCCGGGAGACCTCCCTGGTCGCCATATCAACTATAACAAAAAGGGGGGCAGATCCGAAGTGATTGTGGACCTTGCTCTCCAGGCCATTGTCATCCATGACAGGGAAACATATTTTCATAGGGACCTCCATTTGTGCATATGCTCATTTTGCTCCATAAAAACCTTTTATGTCAAGCAATAGTCCAGCAAAAAAATAAGATCAGCCATTCATGAGCTCACAGCAGGCATAGACAAAAAATGGTCAGAGGCCCGACGGGTCATTTCCCATAACTCCTGATCATCAGGCCTGAAAACAGTATGTTCGATCACGGCAAAACCGCGGGAAGGGGGAAAGAGCTCCATCACCTCGCCGACCTTTTCTCCGAGACCACTGAGATCTCCCAAAGTCTTTAACGGCGAGCTATCATGGAATCCATCTCTCCTCTCCGGTTCTGATTCATTCAGCCGATCAGCGAGTCGATATCCTGGGAGGCTATCTGCCTTTCTCCTGCCTGTATCCTCGCCCGAACCCCAGCTGCGAGCTTCTTTTTATCCTCTTCTTTTCCTGAGAATCCCTTGATATCGGCCCAGTTGGGCGTATCGTGTCCCGTGCCTGCCACTGCCTGCATCGCAGCCACATCACGCAGCAGGTCGGCCTTGATCTCTCCCACAACCGCGCGCCGCTTCTCGACGGCTGATTTCTTTCCTTTCGTGAGGCCCTTGATCCTCGTCAGAAAGGCCTCCTTGGTTACTTTGCCTTTTGATCCATAAGTGCTGCCTGCGATATGACGTATCTTGTGCAGGTTGATAGCGTAACCCTGCTTTGCTCTTCCTGCTGCCCTCTTGGCCAGCTTCCCTTCATCGCTGAAATAGTCGAACTCGGCGGCAGCCTGCAGGATGGCTGCCTGAGGCTGATGGTCAGCGGTAAAATCATCGCCAGGAGGCTTGGGTATGGAGCCGTAGGTTCCGGTCAATCCCTCAAGCTTGTACTTTTCACGGCTCTTTCCGATCGAGGCGTCACTTCCTATCAGGCCGGAAATGAGGCTTGTCAGAGTCACGTTCTTGTTGAGCAGATCCCTTTGCATCTCTTCCAGTTTGGGATCATTGGGGTCTTTCTTCTCAGCAGCCTCTATTTTCGTCACGATGCCCTGGGCTTCAGCAACTGCGGCCCTGATCCTGCCTATCATGGAGGCGTTGTCTTTTTTGAAATCAGCCCCCTTGCTGTTGACGTACCAGTCTATGAACTCACCGGCTGCCATTGGGTTGCTTGCGATCAGGAGTCTTGCGCCGCCGCCTTTCGCCTCAACATAGACAGAGTGGCTCTTTCCCTCTTCATCCTTGAATCCGCTCTTGGCAAAGGCCCAGCTGAAGACTTTTTTCGCCGCCCCGGCAACAAACTTTCCGATCTTCTTCGCCGTTTTCACGATCCAGTCCACCACCTTGTCCAGGGCCTTGTCGATAGGCGCGCGGATCTTGTTGATGATTTTTATCACAGCGTCGCTCACCTTGCCGAGGCCCGCAAACCGGGCGAGGAAACTGATCGCCAGGGTGAGAAGCCCTGCCAGTGTCTGCTCCACCTTGTTTGCCGCAGCGGTTATCACACCTGAGGCGATGGCCGCTATAGAATCAATGAAGGCCATGGCCACCTGGATGATCTGTTTCATCCTCTCGATGAAGAACATGATGGTGTTATAAATGGCGATGATCGCCTGTATGATCGCCCCAGCCGGGTTCAGCATACTCACGATCTTGGTGACGGCGCTCTGCACGATCTTGCTTGTCACAAAGCTCATGACCTCTTCAATGACGATCTCCTTCAGATTCGTGAGCTGTTCCGTTATCTTCTCCCAGGCAGCGGCAGGCCCCTCTCTGACAAGGGTGACGACGATATCAAAACCCGTTTCCATCGCCTTCACCGCTGTCTCGCCGACGACCTTCACCAGCCGCTGCCTGATGTTCTGCCAGGTAAGACCGAGGACTGAGAGCACGAACTTGATGATCTCCTTGATCGAGAAGGCCTGGGGGATGTAGACCCCTGCGCCGCCGAGGGTTCCTGTGAGCCACTGGATGAGGCTGGCCTTGAGGTGCTTGCCGATATTGAAAGCGAACTGCCTGAACCCCTGGATTCCTGCCTTGACGAGGTTCTCCACAAAGCCTATGGGATTTTTGAGAATGGTCCTGAAAGCGCCTGCCGCCTTTCTGATGTAGGGCATGACCCCAGGAGCAACAACAGCAAAGATGATCTCCAGCAGGTTCCAGACCGCATTGCCTGCCCAGGTCAGGAACTGGACAATAAAACCTCCGAAGACCGCAGCCAGCTTCATGAAGGCCTTGGGAACGAGGATGATGTCCGCAAGCTCAAGGGACTGGAATGCCTTCACAAAGAGGGTGGGAATCTGCCGCACAAACCCCATGAGAGAGGCCAGCGCGGACTGAAACCAGGCCCATGCGCGGGGAATGGCGTTCGCCTTCTTGATGTTCTCCCAGACCTCCTCCTGTCCGATCAGCTTCATGAAGCCGCCGATGAGCGTCTCGGCTGTGCGCGGCACAAGCTCCCCTGTGATCAGGTCCTGGCCTATCACCGCCTTCAGCAGGTCATACCCCCTCGTGCCCTCGGCCAGCTTTGCCAGGGGGATGAGGATGGCGTCTTTGATGAACCTTATGATCCCTGTGACCAGCCCCTTCACAAAGCTCATGATCCGTTCTATGGGCTCTGTGAATATCCTCTTGGCGCGGCTCCAGACCCCTCCGAGATCGAAGATATCGCTCCAGCCGAGGGAGTCGAGGAAGTCCGTGACAGCCTTTTTGATCACGCTGCCGGTCATGGCA
>JBAZFD010000299.1:0-3376 GCA_041653575.1 Thermodesulfovibrionales bacterium | reverse complement strand
TGTAGAAGGCGTTGATGCAGACAACAGGGCTTACGCCCGCCTTCTTGACGATGTTGATGCAGTGCAGGAGGTTATCGGTTCCCTTCTCAACCCAGCCCACGTTTTCACCCTTGTACTCTTCGGGGAGGGGCTTGCCGGGAACGGGGATCGGAGCTCCGCCGTGGCACTTGAGCGCCCTGATGGTGGCCACAACAACGGTGGCGTTAGGCTTGAGGCCTGAGTAACGGCACTTGAGGTTCCAGAACTTCTCGAATCCGATGTCTGTTGCGAAACCTGACTCTGTGACATGGTAATCGCTCAGCTTCAGCGCAATCCTGTCGGCAATGATGGAGGACTGGCCGATGGCGATGTTTGCGAAGGGTCCGGCGTGGACGAACACAGGCTGCCCCTCAATGGTCTGGATCAGGTTGGGGTTCAGGGCCTGGGTCATCCAGGCTGTCATTGCGCCTGCCACGTCGAGGTCTTCAGTGGTGACGGGCTTGCCTGTCCTGTCGTAGGCAACAACGATCTTGCCCATCCTCTCCCTGAAGTCCCTCAGGTCCTTTGCGACGGCCAGGATAGCCATGACCTCTGAGGAGACGGCGATGTCGAAGCGGGACTCCATCATGAGTCCGTCCTGCTTTCCGCCCATGCCGAGAACGATCTTTCTCAGGGACTGGGCGCAGAAGTCCATTACCCAGCCCATCTGCACATTCTTGGCGTCGATGTCGAGCCTTCTGAGCCCTCTTTTGGCGAGCTGCTCATCGGTGTAGTTCGCCTCGTGCTGCATCCTTGAGGTGAGGGCCACCATGCCCAGGTTATGGGCGTTGATGATGGAGTTGATGTCACCGGTGAAGCCGAGAGAGAAGGGGGTGAGAGGGATGCACTGTGACAATCCTCCTCCAGCGGCAGACCCCTTGATGTTCATGGTCGGTCCGCCGGAGGGCTGCCTGATGGCGCAGGCCACCTTCTTGCCCCTCTTGCCGAGGCCCTGGACAAGGCCTATGGTGGTGGTGGACTTGCCCTCACCCAGTGGGGTAGGGGTAATGGCTGTCACGTCAATGTACTTTCCGTCAGGCCTGTCCTTCAGCCTTTCCAGAACCATATTGTAATCCACCTTCCCCATGTAATGGCCGTAGGGAAGAAGCTCCTCTTTCTGGAGACCGAGCTCGTCAGCGATCTGGTAGATGGTTTTCATCTTCCTCTCTGCTGCTTCTGCGATCTCCCAGTCTGCATGCTTCGTCGGATCAAGCGGCATTCAAAACCTCCTCATGTGTGTGATGTATTTAGAGCAGCAGAGCAGAAGAGCAATAGTTTTCATAAAAAACAAATAAGGAATCCTTTCCTGCTGAGCTACTGCTCTACTGTTCTATTGTTCTGCTAATAATTAACCAGGACATTGAGGAACCTCTCGTTCATCCGCCTCAGGTTCCTGCTCAGGGTGACTGCCAGCCTCTTCAGGAGGAGGTAGGCGAGGGCCAGGTCCTCTTCTTCGATCTTCTCAAGATCCGCCTTGGAGAGGAGAAATACCGTCACATCCTCCAGGGCAAGGGCTGTGGCTGTATGGCTTTTCTTTTCAAATATGGAGAGTTCGCCACAGAAATTGCCGGAGCCAAGGACCGCCAGGGTCTGTTTCCAGCCGTCCGGCGTGGTCTTGAATATTTCCAGCTTCCCTGAATGAATGAGAAAGAGCCCTTTTGTCTCCTCCTGCTCCCGGAAGACCTCATGCCCCTTTTTGTAGGTGACCTTCTGTATCATGCGGGAGATCTTCTCAAGGCTCCCTTCATCCATCTCTTCAAGCAACGCCTGTTTTTTCAGGTCTTCAATGGACACCATAATTTCTCCCCCTTCTGTCTGAAATCGAAAATGAATAGTTATACTGCAAACCGGCTGCCAGACTTCCTTACTTCTCAATCCTCACGGCGCCGACCTTGTACTCAGGCGTTTTGGCGTGAGAGTCAAGGGCCTTGTCATTCGTCAGGATGTTGGCAGCAGCTTCCCTGTAATGCATGGGCACAAAAACGATCCCGACAGGTATACGGGAGGTGATCCTTGCCTTTATTTCTATCCTTCCACGCCTGGACAGGACCTTTACCATCTCGTTGTCCCTTATGCCCAGCCTCTTGGCGTCGGAAGGGTTTATCTCCAGATAGGGCTCCCCGGCATGGGCTTCAATAGCGGCTACTCTCCTGGTCATGGAACCGGCATGATACTGGAAGAGGTTCCTCCCTGTGGTAAGGACAAAGGGATATTCCTCATCCTTCACCTCAGCAGGAGGTGTATAAGGGGTTGGCGTGAAATGGACCTTCCCCCTGGGAAATCCGCCCTTGTAGAGGTACTGTGTGCCTGGATGATCCCTGGTAGGGCAGGGCCACTGAAGGCCGTTGCTGCCCAGGCGGATGTAGGTCATCCCTCCCATTGCAGGCCAGAGCCTGCCGAACTCCTCAAAGACATCCTCAGGGGAGTTATAGTCCATGGGATACCCCAGCAGGGCGGCAAGCTCAATAATAATGGCCATATCATCCCGCGCCTCTCCCGGCGGCTCCACCGCCTTCCGTACCCTCTGGACCCGCCTTTCCGTGTTGGTGAAGGTCCCCTCCTTCTCTGCAAAACAGGCGGTGGGCAGCACCACATCAGCCAGCTCTGCTGTCTCAGTCATGAATATATCCTGAACCACAAGGAACTCAAGGTTCTCCAGGGCCTTTATCGTATGATCCTTGTTGGCGTCGGTGATCACCGGGTTTTCCCCCATGATGTACATTGCCTTCAGATCGCCTTTCAAAGCGGCAGGGATCATCTCCGTTGACTTCAACCCCTCTTTCTGGGGCAGCTCAACACCCCATGCCTTTTCAAACTTATGCCTCACCTCAGGGAGATCGAGCCTCTGATACCCAGGATAGACATTGGGCAGACAGCCTGCGTCACAGCAGCCCTGAACATTGTTCTGCCCCCTCAGGGGGTTGATGCCTGTATGCTCCCTGCCGATATTCCCGGTAAGGAGGGCGAGGTTTGCGATGGCATTGACATTCTCTGTGCCGCAGACATGCTGCGTCACCCCCAGGGTATAGAATATCGCAGCCTTCCGGGAGGTTCCGTAGAGCCTGGCAGCCTTTATAATCTCTTCCTTCGGCACCCCCGTTATCCCTGCTGCATACTCAGGGGTGAACTCCTCAAGGGAACCTTTCCATTCCTCAAACCCCTCTGTCCTCTCCTCAATGAACTCCCTGTTTGCCAGCCCGTCCTTCACAATGACACGGGCCATGGCATTGAGGAGGACGGCATCTGTTCCCGGTCTAAGGTTCAGAAAGAGCTCGGCGAACCTGACCATGGGGACCCTTCTCGGATCGGCGACAATGATCTGCGCACCCTTCCGGTAAGCCCTGATCATCTCATTGGC
>JBAZFD010000298.1:0-3377 GCA_041653575.1 Thermodesulfovibrionales bacterium | reverse complement strand
CCCTGAAGGAGACACCATCACCTACGGCTACGACACGGCCAACCGCCTCACACAGATATCAGAGGGAAACCAGACCTTCGGATTCACCTACGACACAGCGGGAAGAAGAACAAAGCTCAGCCGTCCCAACGGGACCTATACCGGCTACAGCTATGACGCCGACAGCAGGCCTGCTACCATAGCCCACCGGAACCCGGCAAACAGCCTCCTCGACAGATTCATCTATGCCTACGACCCTGTGAGCAACATAACAGCCAAGACAGACCTCACCGGCAAACACGCCTATACCTACGACAAACTCTCCCAACTCAGGAAGACCGTTCCGCCAGCCGCAGACACCACCGAAAGCCCTGAGAACTACACCTACGACCCCGTAGGCAACAGACTCACCGGCGCCGGAGCCACAGACGCCTCAACCTACAGCCCCGGCAACCTCCTGGCCTCCGACAGCGGAGCCAGCTACAGCTATAACAGCAACGGCAACCTCATACGGAAGACCGGGGGAGGAACAACAGCCCAATACTTCTACGACTATGAAAACAGACTCATCAAGGCAACCATCACCGGAGGCAAAGTACTCACCTTCAGATACGACCCCTTCGGCAGAAGGATAGCGAAGAAAGTCGCCATAACGAAAGCCGGAACCACAACAACGACCCTCCACGAGTACCTCTACGACAACGAGGATATCATCCTTGAATACCAAAGCGTCAACGGCGGAGCCAAGGAAACAACCAAATACCTCCACGGACCTGGCATTGACGAGCCTCTGGCCATGGAGCGGGGAGGCCACACCTACTACTACCACGCCGACCACCTGGGCAGCATAGTAGCCCTGACAGATGAAGCAGGCGCTGTAGTCCAGAAATACGACTACGATTCCTACGGCAACCTCGACCCTGGAACAACAACCATCAAACAGCCCTATACCTATACCGGAAGGGAGTGGGACAGCGAGACCGGGCTGTCCTACTACAGGGCGAGGTATTATGATGCAAAAGCTGGGAGATTCATCAGTAAGGATCCGATTGGGTTTGCTGGGGGAGATGCCAATCTGTACAGGTATGTGGAGAACAATCCAATTAAGTGGGTTGACCCCTTGGGTTTGGTAAAAGGGGTGCATTATGACTATACAAAAACAGGAGAAAGAGTGATCCATTATGATAAATATCGTTTCAATAGAGAAGGAGAGTTAGTCGAACATTGTGGTAAAAAAATTAAGGATGTTCCAAGAGAAGCAAGAAGGATGTTAGATTGGCTGAGGAATGTGAAGCCGGATTTCTTTAGAACTATGCCGCTTTTAATACTACTTCCAGGACAGACGGGAATGATGAATAATTTAAACAATGGCTTGCCGCTTAATTTTGGCGGTTATGATTAATATAGACTCCTACTTTCATGGGCAATGGAGGGTTGAACATATGGTAAATCAAGAGTATACGTATTGTTGTGAGCGCTTTAAAGAGAGCGTTGAGGAAGGGTACATAATAAAAGCAGACGACTACGATGAAACGGAGTGGTACCTGAAAGAATGGTTGCACATTTACTACTGCCCTTTTTGTGGTGCGTATATCAAAGGGGCTGGATTTGGTGAATTTGACGAACAAGTTAAAAGCGTCAAATAGAGCAGTTCTTTGGGAAAACAGGGGCAGCGCGCAAAGAGACAGGTGAGCAGCGCATGGTCCGAAAGAAGAGCGAAGGTCAACGAGCAGCAAGCCATTTGCTGATTTTGCTGCTTGGATTAGGTGAGCTGGAAATATCGAAGCAAGACGCACGGACAAAGGGGGAGAGATGACAGAGAGCGACGAGAGCGGGTACAGCTCATTTCTTGGGACTGGTTGGGCCTTTCCCCCTGCCTTTTCAACTATCAGGAAGGGGGTTGAGATGGTCTCTGATGAAGAGAGTATCAGGACGAGCCTCACCATCCTTCTCTCCACGGCGGTGGGAGAGAGGCTCATGGAGCCCAGGTACGGCTGCAACCTCCAGGAGATGATCTTTGAGCCCCTGACAACGACGATGAAGACCTATATCAGCGGCCTTGTTGAGCAGGCGATCCTTCATTTCGAGCCCAGGATTAGGCTGAATGGCCTGGCCCTTGAGCCTGCTGATGAGCCGGGCGGGAGGATTGATATCATTATCGACTATACGGTGAGGACGACCAATTCAAGGTTCAACATGGTCTATCCCTTCTATCTCCGTGAGGCAGCAGGACGGTGACCATGGGAAAGGACCGGAGCATATACCTCAAAAGGGACGGCCAGAGCAGGAAACAGAGGTTTCCTGAACAGCTCAATCCCTCCTTTGCAAAGATTTACGACAGGACAGAGGAGGAGTTCCTCAGCTTTGCTGCGGGATATGCAAAGGAGCTCAGGTTCTTCGATCTCTCCAACACCGCCAGCAGCGACTGGAGCCCCTTCTTTCAGGATGGATCTGAAGGGCAGGCGGGAGCGATCACTCCTCACATGGCCCTTTTCCGCGCCTTCCTCCTCCTCTTCAGGCACAACCTTGACCATCTGAACGGCCTCACAGGGAGACACCTGGAGTTTTACTACTCCGATGTCCTCAGGATGGAGAGAAAGGGGGCTGTCCCTGACAGGGTCCACCTGGTCTTTGATCTGAAAAAGAACAGCCCTGACCAGATGGTCAAGGCAGGGACCCTTTTCAAGGCAGGGAAGGATGCGGCAAAGAAGGAGGTCTTCTACAGCCTCACAGAGGAGCTCATCGTCACTCCGGCAAGGATCGGGGAACTGAGGTCTGTCTTTGTTGATCCTGCCGGAGGCGCTGTCTACATCGCCCCTGTAGCCGACTCCGCTGACGGCCTCGGCGGACCTCTGGACAAGAACAGCCCCCAGTGGCATCCCTTCGGCAATGCGGGGCTCCCTGTTGCAGAGCCCGGGTTCGCCCTGGCCTCCCCCGTTCTCCTCATGAAAGAGGGGACGAGAAAGCTCACCGTTATTCTCTCCCTCTCAGGGATCACAGCCGGGGAGGAGTTTCAGAAGGTGAGGAACATCTTTGATCTCTACCTCACCGGGGAGAAGGGGTGGATCGGGCCGAAGCCTGTCTCCCTGAGCTCTGCCGGAGAGGGCCGCTTTTCTTTTGATCTTATTCTCCAGCCTGATGAGGGGGCTGTTGTCCCCTTTAACCAGAAGAAGCACGGCAGCGGTTTCGAGACCTTTTCCCCGGTCATGCAGCTCCTTATAAAGAAAGAGGAGGCTGGGAAGTGCGCCTTTTTCAGGGATGCTGTTGTTCAGGGTGTTGAGATCATCGTGAAGGTTTCAGGGATTACGGGGCTCATGCTGGAGAACGACCTTGGGAGGATAGAGGCATCAAGGCCCTTCATGCCCTTCGGTCCCCAGCCCGAGAAAGGAGCGAGCCTC
>JBAZFD010000297.1:0-3389 GCA_041653575.1 Thermodesulfovibrionales bacterium | reverse complement strand
AATCTCAAGCCCTGCTGCCTGCAAGGCCCTGATGGCAGTTTCCCTGCCTGCGCCCGGACCTTTAACAAAGACATCAACCTGCTTCAGGCCCATTTCCATCGCCTTCTTTGCCGCTGCCTCAGATGCCATCTGAGCTGCAAAGGGAGTGCCTTTCCTGGACCCCTTGAAGCCAAGGCCTCCGGCGCTGGACCAAGCAATGACATTACCGCTCTGATCGGTAATGGTCACTATTGTATTGTTGAATGTCGTCTGTATATGCGCAGCGCCGCTGAGTATATTCTTTTTTATCTTTTTTCCTACTCTTTTCTTCTGAGCCATGAAATATACTCCTCCTTGTTACTTTCTCTTCACCACGAGTTTACGGGGACCCTTACGCGTCCTCGCGTTCGTCTTTGTTCTCTGCCCCCTCGCGGGAAGATGAGCTGCATGACGAAGACCACGATAACACCCTATTTCATGAAGCCTCTTTATGTTGAGAGATATCTCACGCCTGAGATCTCCCTCAACCTTGTAGTCCTTCTCTATAAGGGCCCTGATCTTGACAACGTCCTCATCCGTAAGATCCTTGACCCTTCTATTCGGGTCAACCTGTGTTTCCTGGAGTATTTTTATGGACAATGACCTGCCTACACCAAAAATGCGCGTCAAGCCAATCTCCACCCTCTCATTTTTAGGGAGGTCAACGCCAGCGATTCTTGCCATACCTGCTCCTTATCTCCTATCTGTATTTTTCATCAGCCTTTGATTACTATCCCTGCCTCTGCTTATGACGACCATTTTCGCAGAGCACCCTAATAACGCCTTTCCTCTTGACAATCTTGCACTTTGAGCACACTGGCTTCACAGATGGCCGAACCTTCATCGACAAACCTCCGTTTCAAATTAACTCCACTCGCTGAAATCCCCCTGCGCTATGAGAGGGGCTTCCCGCGTTACTTGAATCTGTATGTAATTCTTCCCCTTGTCAGATCATAGGGGGACAACTCCACAGTCACCTTATCGCCCGGAAGTATCTTGATGAAATGCATTCTCATCTTTCCGGAGATATAGGCGAGTATGACTTGACCATTTTCCAGTTCAACCCGGAACATGGCATTAGGAAGGGTCTCAACTATTGTCCCTTGAATTTCTATGCTGTCTTCTTTTGCCATATTGAAATGTGAATTATACCCTCTCCTTTAAGGTTTAGTCAATATCCTTGGACCGTTTTTTGTTACTGCTATGGTATGCTCAAAATGAGCGGAAAGGCTGCCGTCAGCAGTAACCGCTGTCCATCCGTCATCCAGAATCATCACATCAGGCTTTCCGGCGTTGACCATCGGCTCGATTGCAAGGGTCATCCCCTCTTTCAGCCTCGGACCGCTCCCCGGCCTTCCGAAATTCGGAACCTGAGGATCTTCATGGAGAAGCCTGCCGATTCCATGACCGACAAAGGCCCTGACCACCGAAAAACCGTGAGACTCCACATGCCCCTGAATTGCCGCTGATATGTCCGATATCCTGTTGCCGACAACTGCCTTCTGAATACCTTTAAAGAGCGATTCCTCCGTCACTCTGACAAGTTCAGCAGCGTCTGCCCTGATGGAACCCACCGGGATCGTCACGGCTGCGTCACCATAATAACCATCAATGACCGCTCCAAGATCAATGCTGACGATGTCTCCATCCCTGAGTCTGACCGTTTTCGATGGAATGCCGTGGACCACCTGATCATTGACTGATATGCAGGAGCAGGTCGGATAATTCCTGTAACCCTTAAAGGCGGGAATCGCCTTTTTGTCCTTAATCTGTTTCTCTATAAAATCTTCGATGTCGGCGGTTGAGATGCCGGCAGTAATGCAGGACCTTGCCGATTCAAGGATCTCACCCACTATTCTGCCGGCTGTTCTTATCTTTTCGATCTCTGCTTCAGACTTAAGAATGATCACTTTTCTGACTCGTCATCCCCTTCTTCCCTTCAGCCTGCCCTTCTTCAGGAATCCCTCATAGGAGCGGGTCACAAGGTGCGACTCGATCTGGGATACCGTGTCAAGGGCAACACCGACTGCAATGAGAAGAGATGTTCCCCCGAAGTAAAAGGGCACATTGAATTTCTTGATAAGAAGCTCGGGCAGAACGCAAACAAGAGCCAGGTAAATTGCGCCGACGAAGGTCAGGCGGGTCAGGACACGGTAAATATACTCTGATGTCTTCTGGCCGGGCCTGATGCCGGGAATGAATCCACCGTGCTTTTGCAGGTTTTCAGCGATATCTACAGGATTGAACACCACTGCCGTGTAGAAGTAGCTGAAGAAAAAGATCATTCCCACATAGAGCGTCGTATACAGCACGGTACCGGGAGAGAGCTGCTGCGCGATTGACTGCACCCAGGGGATGCTGATAAAGCCGGCAACCGTTGCGGGAAACATGATGATTGAAGAGGCAAATATGGGCGGAATCACACCGGAGGTGTTGATCTTCAGAGGAAGGTGCGATGACTGCCCCCCGAAAACCCTTCTGCCCACAACTCTCCTTGCATACTGTACAGGAATCTTGCGCTGACCGCGCTCGATAAATATGATCCCTCCGATCACAAGGACCATCAGCAGGACCAGAAGTATGACAAAGATGATTGAAAGCTCACCGGCCCGCACAAGATTGGCGGTGCTGAATATTGCAGCAGGGAAGCGGGCGACTATGCCTGCGAAAATAATAAGGGAGATACCGTTACCGATTCCTCTCTCAGTAATCTGCTCGCCGAGCCACATAAGAAAAGCGGTTCCCGATGTCAGGGTTATCATGGTAAGAATCCTGAAAGACCATCCTGGACTCTGAATGAACTCACCGCCCGACATTCCCTCCAGGCCGATAGCGATGCCGAGAGACTGGATTGCCCCTATGACAACAGTTGCATATCTGGTGTACCGGACTATCTTCTTTCTTCCAGCCTCACCTTCTTTCGCCATCTTTCCGAGACTCGGAACGACTACGGTCAGAAGCTGGAAGATAATGGAGGCACTGATATAAGGCATTATGCCTAAGGCAAAAATGGTAACCCGTGAAAGAGCACCTCCGGAAAACATATCAAAAAAGCCCATAAGAGCTCCACCCTTTGAGGTGAGGAACTCGCTCAGGGCTTCTCCATTGATACCTGGAGTCGGAATGTGAGCGCCTATCCTGTATACCGCAAGGAGCCCAAGGGTGAAGAGGACCCTGACCTTGAGCTCAGGCACCTTAAAGATATTCCGGATACTTGCCAGGGCGCCCACCCTACATCACCTCGCCCTTGCCGCCGGCTGCTCCAATCTTTGACACTGCACTGGCGCTGAAGGCATGTGCCCTTACGGTAATTGCCCTGCTTATTTCGCCTGTCCCGAGGATCTTTATCCCTGATCCCAGTTCCTTGACCA
>JBAZFD010000296.1:0-3394 GCA_041653575.1 Thermodesulfovibrionales bacterium | reverse complement strand
CTTGGGCTCATCAGAAGAGAGTTGTTGCGGCTGAAGCCCGAGGTGGTGGGTTTTTCCGTAAGGAACATAGACAACAACGACATACAGGCCCCGGCTTTTTTTATAAGAGACTTTTTCCCCCGGCTCATCAGGACTGTCCGGTCTTTGACCCAGGTCCCCATAGTCCTCGGGGGAGCGGCTGTGCCCGTTATGCCCGAGGAGCTCTTGCGGTACACAGAGGCCACCTGCGCGGTCTTGGGTGACGGGGAGACCGTCTTTCCCCTGCTTCTGGAGCGCCTTTCCGAAGGCGGGACAGTGGACAGTATTCCCGGCGTTGCCTGGATAGAGGAGGGGGTTTACAGGGCAAACAGATTTCTCCCCCACAGAAGCGAATGCTCCTGCCGGCCACCGGACTTTCACCACTGGATCAACATCAGGGCATACCTTTCGAGGCTGAGCACCATCCCTGTCCAGACAAAGCTCGGATGCCAGTTCAGCTGCGTCTACTGCACCTACCGCAAGATAGAGGGGAGCAGGTACAGGCTGAGCAGCCCCGATGAGGTGCTGGACACCGTCTCCGTGCTCGCCTCCAGAGATCTCCGGTCAATAGAGTTTGTGGACAACGTATTCAACAGCCCCTACGACCACGGCTTCGCCGTGTGCGAGAGACTCGCATCCGCCCGTCTTAGGGCCTCTTTCCAGTGCCTTGAGCTGAACCCCCTCCACCTCGATGACGCCTTCATCTCCGTGATGGAGCGTGGCGGGTTCACGGGCATAGGGATCACCGTGGAGAGCGCCTCGGACAGCGTGCTCCACGGCCTAGGCAAGGGGTTTACTGCTGACCACGTCCACAGGGCCGCCGGAATCATTGGCCGCCACGACCTCCCCTGCATATGGATGTTCATGATGGGTGGACCGAACGAGACGAAGAAGACGGTGAGAGAGACCCTGAGCTTTGCTGAGCGGTATATAAGGCCGCGGGACGTGGCCTTCTTCGGTATGGGCATACGCGTCTATCCCGGCACGGAGATTGACGCCATCGCCCGGAGGCAAGGACTCCTCTCCCTCTCACCTTCCGAGATGCTTGAACCGGTCTTCTATCTCTCTCCCGAGCTAGACTTCGGCTGGCTACACCACCAGGTAAAGACAGCCATGGCGGGGCACGTGAATTTCATAAGCTCCGACTTTCTGGGCCAACCGATTCTCAAGCCACTGCACAGGATAGGATACCACCTGGGGCTCACCTCGCCCCTCTGGAGGTACACCTCTGTCCTGCGGCGGGGACTCAGAACACTGGGGATGGAGGTGTAGATGAAAGATTTGCCGGGGAGTGGAGCCTGAAAGAACTGAACTACCTCTCCCTGAGGAGGAGAGGTCTGTCATTATCGTCGAGCATCCTCCTTACCTCGGGCCTGAGCTCTATTGTGACGATGACCTTTGAGCCCTCGATCCGATAGTAGGTGATGACCGAATCGGAGGTCCTGAAGGTGGTGGGGCGGTAGAGCGGAGCCACCTCATACCCGATCGTGTTCCCGCTGTTGTCAACGATCCTGCTCAGCTGAGTGCTCATGAAGGAGGGGTGATGGCTCACGAACCTCTCGGCCTCGGCTAAGGCCTCTTTCGCGGGGACTCCTTTCACGGTCTTGAAGTCAAAATCAGGGGCGAATATCTCAAAACTGTAGGGATCTCCCTCCCTGTCGAGAATCGCCAATGTCTCGATATCCTGGAGATATCTGCCGCCGTAGAGCAGCAGGGTGTACGTTCCCGTTATCTCAGAGGGAGAGGCGTTCTCCGTCCTCAGGTAGGCCCCCGGCGCGCAGGAGATGAGGGATGCAGAGAGAAGGGCTGCCATGACCGCAGAGAGTGCTCTTCTGAGTGTAACCATAGAGAAAGTGTATCACATCCGGAACTGTTCTGAACTACCCATCCTTCACAGCCGGACATATCAACAGGAGATGTTAGTTCCCTGTTGAGAGAAGGCGGATAAGCCCATGATTATTTGGAAGAAAGACCTGTTTGGCTGAAAAAGAGGTACGCAGGTTCTTCCCTTCTTTTGCACTTGAGGTAGAAATGAGGGCGACAAAAAACCCCGGGGATTTCGCCCTGAGGTCCTTGTTATCGTTGGATCTATAGAGTTTGTGGATGGTAGGCACGAGGGGTTTCGAACCCCTGACCTCTACCGTGTCAAGGTAGCGCTCTCCCGCTGAGCTACGCGCCTAATCAGTGCGCCAACGAGTTACTATTAAACACCAGGGAAGGTGGTTTTGTCAAGCCCTGAGCCGATCTGTGACAGGAAATTTTTTTCCGGCATTCGGAAAAGAGAAAAAAGCTTGCAAAGACAGTTTTTTTCTGGTACCTTTTACAGACGATATGGGACTTTTTTCATCCATCATTAAGAAGGGAAGGAAGATCGCAACACGAGTCACCGCTCTGGTGGCCCTGATTCTTATGCTCTTGCCTTCCATGGGATACGCCGCGATCTCCCTTACCCAGGAGGCCTGCGGCTGCTCCAGCGACACTGAATTTGCCTGTTATTGCTGCATTGACAAGGACGGTCACCACGCACACGAGAAGGCTGATCCCTGTTACCGCCACGCCTGCAAGGCAGCCCAGGGCAAGGCCCCGGCAGCAGTCTGGCAGGGAGAGACTGTCCTTCTCCCAGGCGGAAGCAATGCAGAATATTTTCTCCGCTCAGAGACTGTGCTTACTGTCTCTGCCTTTTCACTCCCCATCCACCTTGTTCTCATAGAAAAACCGCCGGCCTGACCCTTTTTCTCTTCTTCATCTCATAAATACCGTTCAGCCATAGGGATTTTCCCATGCGCTTATCCATGCCTGGATTGAAAAAGGCATGGAAAGAAGGTCGTCTGCACACAGCCGTGATGAGGTGTTTATCTCAGGCGGAGGGCGTCGCGTGAACGGTTCAATACCGGCAAAAAATAGAGAGGAGGGTCTCTTAACCATGAAGCTGCTCAGATCTGCAATATTCATTCTGTGCCTCACCTTCCTGCCCCTCATTTCCCCTGCATCAGGGGAGGAGGGAACGGACGAGGTCATGCTCGATGATGTTGTTGTTACTGCCACAAAGACAGAGAGAAAGACCACAGAGGTCCCGGCCAGCGTCTCTGTCATAACAAAGGAAGAAATCAGCGAACTCCATGTCATAAAGCCCGAGGAGCTGCTCAAAAACACAGAGGGCGTTGACATAAAGACACAGGCTGGCGGGCTCCCCAGTGAGGTGATGCTCAGGGGTATCCCATCGAGCTTTGCAGGCGCAACGACACAGTTCCTCATTGACGGGATGCCTGTGGAGCCGATCCTGATCACCAACAGGATGGCCTGGGAGCTTGTGTCTCCTGATGACATAGAGAGGATCGAGGTGGTGAGAGGGCCGGCATCAGCCCTTTACGGCCCG
>JBAZFD010000295.1:0-3398 GCA_041653575.1 Thermodesulfovibrionales bacterium | reverse complement strand
GGGCCGCAACAAGGACCACCACCTCCTCAGGGAAGGAAACCGTTTCACCTATGAGGAGACCAGTGGCCATGCCTGGCATATCTCTGTCGGGTTGAAGAAATCTCTGTACAGGACACTGGACCTCGCACTGGAGGCCGACTATCATCAAATCGAAACAACCGGCTCTCACCGTCTCGTAAACGACCTCTTCGGCATTGATTTCAGCTTTTCAAGGGGAGTCAGGGCATGGTCCGAACAAGCAGGCCTCTCCCTCTCCATAGAGTATCGGTTCTGATCCTGCACCTCAAGGCCGGAGAGACTGAGTTCACCTGTCTGGGGAGGGGGAGAGTGGAGGTGGTGCCTCTTTTTTAAGCAAACAGGTCTTTTCTCTCGTTGATCAGTAGGTTATCCCCTCTCACTCAACAGGAAACCAACAACTGTTGTGAATATCTCAGCTCTGCCGGAGGAAAAACAGCCCGGCGCTGCTCAGCCTTGTTTTCAGCGACTTCAGCAGCTTCGATGCCTCATGCCTGATCAGCTGGTCCTTCTCTTCCCTGGCGACAGCCTCTATGAATGAGAGGGCGGAGGGTCCGTCTATTCGCCCCAGGGCCTTGACTGCGCTCAGCCTGATGGCGAAGCTCCTGTCCCTGAGGAAAGGGGCTATGACAGGGACAAGTTCGGGATTGCCGGACTCTCCCATGGACTGGATGACCGCCTCCTTCACGTAGAGGTCCCTGTCGTCGAGGCGGTAGATCAGGGCGCTCACAACCCTCTTTTCGTCCCCGAATCTGCCCAAAGCCCTGACGGCATTCCATTTCAGGGCAGGACACTCATTGGTGAGAAAGGGATCGTTCATCACATTGATGAGGATATCCACGGCCAGGGGGTTCCCGATCTCAGCCAGGAGGTTGATCGCCCTGATCTGGATTTTCCAGTCTTCAACAGGCGCCTCGATGACCCTGATGAGGGCCATTACCGCCACATCGTCTCCCCTTTCCCCCAGCTTTTCCACTGCCGCAGAAACAACCTGGGGGTCCCTGCTCCCGAGATCCTTCAGGATGGAGCTGAAATCCTGTGCAGAGACAGGAGAAACGGCGAGGATCCCCATGATCCCCAGAGAGACCAGAAAACGCATGACTATCTCCTTCGTTGCATCGTAGTAGCGCAAAAGTCTGATTTTGAATTGTTCAGGATCTCAGAAGAGTCCTTTCGGCAGGTTCCTGCCCAGGTGCTCATAGGCAAGCCGCGTGGCGAGTCTCCCCCTTGTTGTCCTCTCCAGGAGCCCTTCCTGGAGGAGGTAGGGCTCGTACACATCCTCAATGGTCTCACGATCCTCCCTCAGCGCTGCGGCAATCGCCTCAACACCTGAGGGGCCTCCGCTGAACTTATCGATGATGGTGAGGAGGAGCTTTCTGTCCATCTCGTCCAGGCCGAGGGTATCCACCTTCAGGGCATCGAGCGCCTCCTGGGTTATGGCCATGTCGATGGTTCCATCGCCCCTCACCTGTGCGAAGTCCCTTACCCTCTTGAGAATCCTGTTCGCTATCCTCGGGGTTCCTCGCGACCTTCTGGCTATCTCAGTGGCTGCGTCATCCCTGATGGCGATCTCAAGAAGACCGGCTGATCTGAGGACGATCTCTTTCAGCTCCTCAGCGCTGTAAAACTCCAGCCTGCATATCACCCCGAACCTATCCCTGAGAGGGGAGGTGAGGAGGCCTGACCGGGTCGTTGCGCCTATGAGGGTGAAACGGGGGAGGTTTATCTTCAGTGTCCGGGCATTGGGCCCCTGGCCGATGATGATGTCCAGGTTATAGTCCTCCATGGCCGGGTAGAGCACCTCTTCGATCACCCTGGGCATCCTGTGGATCTCGTCAATAAAGAGGATGTCCCTGTCAGAGAGGTTTGTCAGGATGGCTGCCAGGTCCCCTGCCCTTTCAAGGACAGGGCCTGAGGTGACTTTGATATGCACATTGAGTTCATGGGCGATGATGCTTGCCAGGGTGGTCTTGCCGAGGCCGGGCGGTCCGAAGAACAGGACATGGTCCAGGGGCTCGCCCCTCATCCTGGCGGCTGTGATGAAGACCTTGAGGTTCTCCTTGATCTGAGACTGGCCGATGAACTCATCAAGGCCGCGGGGCCTGAGGTTGATCTCGTAGGGAAGCTCTTCCGGCTCCCCTTCAGGTGCAAGGGGGCTGATCTCGCTGTCTTCTATGCGCATAAAGGGCTGTTAATCCTCTGTCTCGTAGTTTAGTTCATCCTCAAAAGGGCAGTTGAAAGAAGTGACTACTGCTTTGTCAGGTGCTTCAGGGACTCCCTCAGGAGGCTTTCGATATCCCTGTGTCCGGCGGACCAGGCCTTTTCCAGGACATCATTGGCTGTGGTCCTCTTGTATCCCAGGTTCACCAGGGCTGAAAGGGTATCGTCGAAGACATCATCCTTGTCCTTTCTCCCCTTCATCAGGGAGGGAAGTTTCTCTTTCAGCTCAAGGATCAGCCTCTGGGCGGTCTTCTTCCCCAGGCCCGGCACCCTGCAAAGGAGCTCCACATCCTCGGAATCAATGACCCTGTGAAACTTCTCGGGAGAGATGGCTGAGAGGATGCTCAGGGCGATCTTCGGCCCTATCCCGGAGATCCCGATGAGGCTGGTAAAAATCCTTTTCTCGTCCTCAGTCTGAAAGCCGAAGAGCTGAAGTATGTCCTCCCTCACATGGGTATAGATGTAAAGGAAGACCTCCTTTCCCTCCGCAGGGAGGGATGCCAGGAGGGTCAGGGGGACCTGGACGCCGTACCCCACTCCCGCAGCCTCGATGATGACATTGTCAGGTTTTTTGGAAAGGAGCCTGCCCCTCAGAGATGCAATCATGTCTCATACTCTAATAGACATTGAGGGAAAATGCAATGTCCTCGGAGATTATTTCGTACAAGAGTCACTTCACCTCAAATTCGATTGTGTTGGATCTCAGTTCTCCCACCCACAGCCTTTTTGACGGAGCACCGTACAGGCTCTCGGACTTATTCGTATACACAAGATACAACCTATACTTGCCGGGGCGGCGTGGGTACTGGTCGGGGTAGAGCTTCCGGCTTATATACCAATTGAACGCTCTGTCTTTCTGAGGCGGCATCACCATGATGCTCTGTTCCGTGACAATTTCGCTTACAAAAGTCATTATGTCTGTCTGATAATCAGCCTTTCCATCCAGGGCAACAATATGAACGGATACGTTCATGTAGAGAAAAGGCTCCAGCTTAATGGTATGTTCCGTAGAGTTAATGATCCTGCAGCTCAGTTTGAATCCTTCATCAACGATTGACACGGGATTTGCCAAGGAGATCTCAAGGCTGATCGGGTATTTTTCAGCGTCCATTACTTCACCTTTCGGCATCGTTTCGCGGATTGACGCATTGCACCCGCCAAGC
>JBAZFD010000294.1:0-3416 GCA_041653575.1 Thermodesulfovibrionales bacterium | reverse complement strand
CGACGCTCTTCCGATCCTGGAAGTAGGCAACCAGCCATGAAGAGCATCCACGTAGCCTGCGCCATCATAGAGCTGGACGGCCTTGTGCTTGCCGCTCAGAGGAGCGATACCATGAGCCTCCCCCTCAAATGGGAGTTCCCCGGAGGCAAACTGGAGCCGGGAGAAAGCCCCGAGGAATGCCTGAAGCGTGAGTTGAGGGAGGAGATGTCCGTTGAGATTGCTGTTGGCCGCCCCCTCCCCCCTGTCACTCATTCCTATTGCAGCTTCACCGTAACCCTCTACCCATTCATCTGCGCCATCGCCTCAGGCGAGATAACCCTCCACGAGCACGCCGCCATTACCTGGCTCCCCCCAGAGGACCTGCACACCCTCGACTGGGCCGAGGCGGACTGGCCGGTGATTGAGAGCTACAGGGAAGAAGCAGCACGCAAACCTACTCAAGGTCTAATGCTTCACCCAGACCATACTGAATAGCATGGAACGAAGAAACTGGAGCAGAGAGGAGCTAATACTTGCATTCAACCTCTACTGCACGATTCCATATGGCACATTTCATGGGCGTAACCCCAAAGTTATCGAGCTTGCAAACCTCATCGGCAGAACACCTAATTCCCTTGCGTTAAAGCTTTCCAATTTTGCCAGCTTCGATCCTTACCATAAAGCGAGAGGAATTAAAGGCCTACAAAATGTCGGCAGGTTGGATAGAGAAATATGGGATGAATTCACTAACAATTGGGATGCCCTTATATTTGAAAACGAGAAAATTCTTGCTGCAAAACAAAAAACCACACTTGAGAAAAAATACCTACTTGAAGATTTGAGCGCCAAAAAAGGCGAGCATCGAATTTCTGAGGTAAAAGTCAGGATCAATCAAAACTTCTTTAGGAACGCGATTCTGTCCATTTATAACTTCAGATGTGCCATTTCAGGAATTGATATACCTGACTTATTGATTGCAAGCCATATAATTCCATGGTCTCACAATGAAAAAGAACGCTTAAATCCCCGAAATGGGATATGCTTCTCTCCCCTATATGACTCCTGCTTCGACAAAGGATATATTGGAATAACTCAGGAGTATCGCCTTGCAATCTCACAGGAGCTAAAAAGCAACATGCAGAAGGAATACTTCATGCGCCATTTTGGTTTTTTTGAGAAAAGAGAAATTAGCTTGCCAGATAGATTCTTACCGGAACCAGCTTTTCTCGATTATCATTATCAAAACATTTTCAGAAAATGAGCCGCTATGACACATCGTCCCTCCCTGAAGCCCAGTTTGAGCCGGGCTCCCGTGGCCGCGTTCTCAGGAACAGGCTTGGGATCAGAAGCAAGAGGGTGATGAATGCGCTTGAACGAGATGAGCAGGTGCGGGCGGTTGAGGAATTGTCTGATCTTTTCGACAGTGATCACCGCTTCACCGCTGCTGATATACGCACGATTCACAAGGTCTGGCTGGGAGGCATATACGACTGGGCAGGTAACTACCGGCAGGTCAATGTCAGCAAGGGCAATTTTCATTTCGCCGCTGCCGCACAGATCCCGAAGCTTATGGCTGAATTTGAGAGGAAAGAGCTCTCTGAATTTACGCCCTGCAGGTTTGCCTCGATCAAAGAGGTAGTTGAGGCGCTCGCGGTGGTGCATACTGAGATGGTGCTGATCCATCCTTTCCGGGAGGGGAACGGACGGGCTGCCCGGCTGCTCTCAGTGCTTATGGGCTTACAGGCAGGGCTGCCGCCGCTTGATTTCAACGGCATTGCGGGCAGAAAGAAGGAAGATTACATCGCAGCGGTTCAGGCCGGTATGGTACGGGATTATCAGCCGATGAGGGCTGTATTCGCCTCGGTTATCCGCAGGACCCTGAGGTATCGTGTTCCTCGATAATCCTTTTCAGCTTTTTCTCCAGAGACCTGGAAAGCCTTGGATACTTCGTCAGAACCCCTTCCACTGCTGTTGAGGAAGCAACCGACTGGAAGAGCAGGGCATTGCGAAGCGCAGGGTCTTTCAGATAAGGGTTTGACTGCTTCAATGAAGTCTTGGGCATAGTCTATTATACCTCAACAGAGCCCTTACCGCCGCAGACCCTGCATCCCCTGTCTCTGAGAATCGGCAGCTTTCTGAAATCCATATCCAGGGTGTCAAAGACCAGCATCTGATTCCTGAGGGGTTTGCCGTAGCCTGTAAGGAGCTTGATCGCCTCTATGGCCATGATGCAGCCCAGCAGCCCTGAGACAGAGCCGAGGACAGGGAATCCCAGCTCCTCCCATTGGGGATCGTCTCCAGGAAAAACGCATTCCAGACAGGGGGTCTCTCCAGGCAGCACATTAAAGAGGTACCCTCCCATCCCGTTCATGGCAGCCTCCACCATGGGAATATTCATTTCAACACAGGCACGGTTCAAGGCCCTCCGCTCTGAGAAGTTGGGGCGCGCCGAAAGGGCAATCCCCGCCCCCTCAAGCAGCTCTCCCGCGTTTCCCCCTGAGGTCCTCAGGTCCAGGATATCCACCTCAACATCGGGATTCAGGGCAAAAATAGCATCCTTCGCCATGGCTACCCTGCTCGTGCCTATCCCCTCGTGCCTCATGAGTGTCTGCCTGTTCATGTTCGAAAGGGTGAGATTCCCGTAGTGGGCGAGAACCAGCCTTCCGATACCGGCCACGGCCAGATAGGTTGCGGCAGCCCCTCCCAGCCCGCCGACACCGGCGATGAGGGCGGTTGAGCCCTTCAGGGCCTCCTGATGCTCCACCTCGAAGCCGTGGAGCATCAGCTGCCGTTTATACCTCTCCTGTTCCCTTTCAGAAAGGCTTACCATCAGACCACCATCTCACAGTATTCTTCCCCGATTCTGGCGTTCAGGACCTCAAGCTCTGCATCCTTCTCCTCGCCGAGGAGGCCGCAGGCGTCTGCCCTGCACTGCCTGCAGTGAGTCATCTGGTTGATTGAGCCCCCACAGTCAGCCCTTGCCTTCTCAAGCTCTTCACGGGACGGCCTGCTGAGATGACTGAACTCGGCCTGAGGGATAAGGGGCATGATGTTCATGATCTCTGCGCCGTGCCTTCCCGCCTGCCATGCAATAAGGGGGATCTCCATCTCGTTTACACCGGGGATGAGAACGGTGTTCACCTTCACCACCAGACCTGCATCCACAGCCCCCCTCAGCCCCTGCCACTGATTGAAGAGAATACACTCCGCCGCATCCATGCCGGAAAGCCTCTTCCCCTCATAGGACGCCCAGGAATAGATCCTCTCGGCAGTCTCCGGCAGCACTGAGTTGATGGTAACAGTGAGGCTCTTCACGCCTGAGGCAATGATATCAGGAAGCCTCTTGGGGAGATAGAGTCCGTTGGTGGAGACACAGAGGATCACCTCGGGATACTCCCTGTGGATGGCGCTCATGACCTCAAAGGTGGCGTCATTGG
>JBAZFD010000293.1:0-3419 GCA_041653575.1 Thermodesulfovibrionales bacterium | reverse complement strand
ATGCAGCCATTGCCGCAGCCTTTGCCGCTGTGCTGAAGGACCTTGCGGGCAACAGATGGACTGCCCCGGAGGAGCAGGAGTCATGGGCTGTGGAGCCGCTTGCAGAGATCCTGGACAGTACGATCCTCTCTGCTGAAGAAGCAGCCATCAGAAACTCACAATACCTCAGGGCCTTCGGCTATCCCGAGACAACGGCCAGGGCAGGGGAGCTCTGGCGATTCCTGATCCAGGAGAGCCTTCTCTCTGGAGAGCTCTGTGATGAAAAGATCGAAGCCCCGCTCCGCCGGATCCTTTCCCAGGGCACACTCTCCAGGCGGATCGTGAAGGCCCTGGGCAGCGAACCATCGCACGACCGGCAGCGGGAGGTCTACGGCTGGCTCTGCGACTGCCTTGCCCAGGGGAGGCTCTTTGAGGCCTGAAGCCCCCGGCATTATCGTCACCTGCGAACACAGCGGGAACCTTGTCCCCGAGGCCTTTGCAGCGCTCTTCTCCGGCAGGGAGGAACTCCTTGCAAGCCACAGGGGGTATGACCCAGGGGCACTTGAGCTCGCTGCCTGTCTTGCTGTCGGTCTGAAGGCCCGGCTCTTTTCCTCTTCCGTCACTAGGCTCCTCATAGACCTGAACCGCTCTCCCCGTAATCCGGCACGGTTCTCGGAGATCACGGCGCAGCTCAGCCGGACGGAAAAAGAGGAGATTGAGGCTGCCCATTACCTGCCCTACCGCGAACAGGTTGAGTCAGCCATTGCCTCCTCTCTGCTGAAGGGGGATTGCCTGCTGCATCTCTCTATCCATTCCTTCACCCCTGTGCTGCATGGACAGGAGCGCAGGGCGGATATGGGGCTCCTCTATGACCCCGCAAGAAAGGCCGAGGCTGAATTCTGCATCTCATGGCAGGATACACTCAGCAGGCTCCGGCCCGACCTTCTGATCCGCCGCAACTACCCCTACCGGGGAAATGCCGACGGCTTCACCTCATACCTGCGGAAGATCTTTCCCGACGATGCCTACATCGGTATCGAGCTTGAGGTGAACCAGAAGTTCCCCCTGAAAGATGCCGCCGCATGGCAGGAACTGAAGGAGCTGATCCTGAAGTCACTGGTCATGATCTTCCGGTAGCCCTGTGAACCAGTCCTCCGGATGGAGGACTGGAGCCCCTTGCCCCCCCCGGAATCCACCATCAAAAAAACTCGGTGTTTGCGCGGGGACGCATTCTCCATCATTTTCGCTTCGCTCCGAGGCACCGGGCCGCCTCACCGTTCCGGTGAAGCACGACGGCCCGCTGAAATCGTTCGAATGCATCTCCGCGCAAAGTTGATGGTGGATTCTGGTCATCATCCCCTCCTTGACCGATTACCGATTTGCTATGTACAATAATTTGTACAACACAAAAGGGAGGTGTTCATGGATACCATCACCTATTCAACCGCCCGATCCAGCCTTGCCCTGACGATGAAAAAGGTCTGCGAAGACCATGAGCCCGTCATCATCACCCGGCAGAAAGAGGATTCCGTGGTGATGATCTCCCTTGAAGACTTCAGGGCGCTTGAGGAGACAGCCTACCTCCTGCGCGTTCCTGAAAATGCCCGCCGCCTCCTCGAATCCATCGCCGAGCTTGAACGGGGCAACGGAAAAGAGCGCAGCCTCGCAGAATGAAGCTCATCTTTTCAGAGCACGCATGGGAGGACTATCTCTACTGGCAGGAGACCGACAGGCAGATGCTCAGGCGCATAAACCGTCTCATCAAAGAGATCATGCGCGATCCTTTTGAAGGCCCCGGCAAGCCGGAACCCCTGAAACACGGTCTCTCCGGCTACTGGTCTCGTCGCATAAATGACGAGCACCGGATCGTCTACCGTCCCGCCGAAGACGCCATCCTCATAGCCCAGCTGAGATATCATTACTGAGCGCCTGACAAATCCGCGAGCCGCTGTTCCGCAAGGTCGGCCTGTGTCTTCAGGGCCTCATCATCGGGGAGATATTCAAGCCCCTTGAGCGCCGATCTCAGCGCCTCACGGGCAAGCTCAACCTTCAGTACCGCATCCGTTGTCGCTTCCGCCTGCGCGAGAAGGGTGTCGGTTTTTTCCGTGAAAAATCCCCTCATCCATTCTTTTTCGAGTTCAGCCAGTGATCCGGAGAGGTCGTTCAACTCCAGATCACTGCAAATCTCCTTCTCGCCGATGGTGATGGAGGCAAGGATTTCAGTGCGCGTAAAGCCGGAAAGCCTGGCGAGATGGCTCCTGATCGCCGCAAAGCCGCGTATCGCCGTTTCCGCGTCCTTCGTCCTGTTGATCACCGCCAGTTCTGCCTCAACAGCCCTCCGCACCTCCCGAAGCCCGCTCTGCTCGTCCCTCTGAATCTGCACCGAGACAGGAAGAGACAGCCTGCCCATGCATTCTTCCCTTTCCTTCCTGCGCCTGACAATCCTCTCCGAGCAGTACGCTGCAATGGCGATTATGATAAGAATCCCGATAATGCCGGACATGATGATAACACCTCCTTTGTTCCAAACGTTGTTGAAGGCGGGTGCTACGGTTTATCCCCACCGGCGTGGGGAACGGCTGCGGGCGGGAAAGGTCATTGACGACTATGACGGTTCATCCCCACATGCGTGGGGAACGGCCCACACGGAGCGCCCCAAGGTTCGGCTCATGCGGTTCATCCCCACATGCGTGGGGAACGGGAAGGGGTGGTAAGGGAGGCGGTATGATTTATCGGTTCATCCCCACATGCGTGGGGAACGGTGCTACCCCGGCCCGTAGAAGCCCGGCCAGCTCGGTTCATCCCCACATGCGTGGGGAACGGGTGGCCTCGCATCCGCTCCCTACGGCACAATCCGGTTCATCCCCACATGCGTGGGGAACGGTCATTACTCTCCTCCTCAGAATGGTAGCCATTCGGTTCATCCCCACATGCGTGGGGAACGGGGTAGTTATCCGGTTTTTGTATTCACTTGTTCCGGTTCATCCCCACATGCGTGGGGAACGGTACTATCCGGGTCGTATTTGTCGATCATGCGGCGGTTCATCCCCACATGCGTGGGGAACGGTGCACCAGGCTCCAAACATCACCCTTCAGCCATGGTTCATCCCCACATGCGTGGGGAACGGGGATTGGCCCTTCCTTTATATATGCTGTCCTGCGGTTCATCCCCACATGCGTGGGGAACGGCATTGCCCACACCGCGAGAACCAATGTGAAACCGGTTCATCCCCACATGCGTGGGGAACGGCCATTCAAGAGCAGGGCGCTCAGTATACGGCGCGGTTCATCCCCACATGCGTGGGGAACGGAGCAGTAGCGGTAAGAGTAGGATCAACAGTCACGGTTCATCCCCACATGCGTGGGGAACGGTGCTGATAGTCTGTCTTGTCGGTTTAGGAAATCGGTTCATCCCCACATGCGTGGGGAACGGACGGTTC
>JBAZFD010000292.1:0-3421 GCA_041653575.1 Thermodesulfovibrionales bacterium | reverse complement strand
GGGAGAAGAAGCCCCTTAAAGGGGCTTCTTCTTTATGAGGCCCCAGGTGGGGCTGTTCACTGTCATGTCCATATCGCGGGCGAAGACCGGGAAGCCGTCAAAGCCGTGATAGGGTCCTGAGTAGTCCCAGGAGTGCATCTGCCTGAAGGGTATCCCCATCTTGTGATAGGAGTACTTCTCCTTGATGCCCGATCCTACCATGTCCGGCTTGAGTCTCCTAGTGAATTCTTCAAGCTCGTAGAGCGTGGCGTCGTCCATGATCACCGCGCCTTCCTTCATCTCGGGATAGGTCCTCTTGTAGTCGTCGTTGTGGCCGAACTCGTATCCCGAGGCGACCACCTCCATGCCCAGGTCCTCGTAGGCGCCGATGGTGTGCCTCGGCCTGAGGCCTCCCACGTAGAGCATAACCTTCCTGCCGTCGAGTCTCGGCTTGTACTCTTCAACCACCCTGTCCATCATGGGCTTGTACTTCTCGATCATCCTCTCGGCGTTTTCCTTGATCCTGTCGTCGAAGTGGGAGGCTATACTCCTGATGCTCTCGTAGATCTTGGTGGGGCCGAAGAAGTTGAACTCGGTCCAGGGGATGCCGTACTGCTCCTCCATGTGGCGGCAGATGTAGTTCATGGACCGGTAGCAGTGGATGAGGTTCAGCTTCGCCTTGTGGGCTATGGCCATCTCGTTGATCGAGGCGTCTCCAGTCCACTGGGCGATGACCCTGAGCCCCATCTCTTCGAGAATCTTCCTTGATGCCCAGGCGTCGCCGCCTATGTTGTAGTCGCCGATGAGGTTCACATCATAGGGGGTCGTTACCGGCAGCTCTCCCTTGCCGAGGATGTGGTCCCTGATGGAGTCGTTGGCGATGTGATGGCCAAGGGACTGGCTCACGCCGCGGAACCCCTCGCACCGAACAGGAACGATCGGAATATTAAGCTCCTGCTCTGCCTTTTTCGATACCGCCTCGATGTCGTCACCGATGAGGCCCACAGGGCACTCAGAGAGGATTCCCATGCTCTTTGCCAGAGGAAAGAGCTCCTTCAGCTCATGAAGTGCGGCGTGGAGGTTCTTGTCTCCGCCGTAGACGATGTCCCGCTCCTGGAAGTCAGTGCTGATGTGCATGGTGCCGAAGGTGTCCACGCCGGTCTGGCCGTTGTAGTAGTTCCTCCTGGACCACCAGCTGTACTGTCCGCAGCCGATGGGGCCGTGGCTGATGGTGATCTGGTCCTTCACCGGACCCCAGACCACGCCTTTGGCTCCTGCGTAAGCGCAGCCCCTGACGGTCATGACGCCGGGCCTGGACTTGACGTTCGACTTCACCTGGCAGGTGCTGCACTGGTTCTTGGGGTCGTTTGCCGCCAGGTGTTTCGCCCTGTCTTTCTTCGTCTTTTCAGGGTAGGCCTCAAGGACCTCCTCGATCATCTTCTGCGTATCTTTTATTGATGAGCTCATCTCTCCTCCTTTTGAGCAGGAATTCAGAATCCAGGAGTCAGAACCCGGAGTCCTGATCCCGTTATTTTCTGTATTCTGACTTCCGGGTTCTGTCTTCTGTCCCTAAACCATTGCCTCTTCGTTTTCCATGATTCCGAACTCCATGAGGAGCGCTTCCAGCTCGTCCATGCTGAGCGGCGTGGGGACCACGAAGTTCTTGTTCTCCGCGATCTTCTTCGCAAGGTCCCTGTACTCATCGGCCTGCTCGTGCTCAGGGGAGTACTCGATGACCGTCATCCTTCTCAGCTCGGCCCTCTGGACCTGGTTGTCCCTGGGGACGAAGTGGATCATCTGCGTGCCCAGCTTCTTAGCGAGCGCGGAAATAAGCTCGTGCTCCTTGTCGGTCTTCCTGGAGTTGCAGATGAGGCCGCCGAGCCTCACGCCGCCGCTCTGGGCGTACTTCAGGATACCGCGGGAGATGTTGTTCGCCGCATACATTGCCATCATCTCGCCTGAGGTGACGATGTAGATCTCCTTTGCCTTGCCCTCCCTGATGGGCATGGCGAAGCCGCCGCAGACAACGTCGCCGAGGACGTCGTAGAAGACGAAGTCGAGGTCGTCGGTATAGGCGCCGTTCTCCTCGAGGAAGTTGATGGCTGTGATAACGCCCCTTCCTGCGCAGCCAACTCCGGGCTCAGGTCCGCCTGACTCTGCGCACTTGATCCCCTTGAAGCCTTCAAGCAACACCTCGTCGACATCGAGGTCCTCAACAGTGCCTTTTTCCCTGGCCATGTCCATGACGGTGTTCTGGGCCTTCTTGTGGAGTATCAGTCTCGTGGCGTCCGCTTTGGGATCGCATCCCACGATCATGCACTTGTGACCCGCCTCTGCCAGTCCTGCCACGGTATTCTGAGTTGTTGTTGATTTGCCTATGCCGCCCTTCCCATAAATCGCTATCTGTCTCATCGGTTCCTCCTGTCGGGATTTTCCTTGAGATTTTGCAATGATTGTGCCAATGGGGAATTGCGGCGATTTAAGGGGAAAGGAGGGGGTATTTGAGACAATAATGTCGATATGCAGACAAAAGGGTTTGCAGGGCTCGAAAAAGGGGGGATGCCTGCTTTCCCTCCTGTGTCAGTTCTGTTCGGATTGCGGGCAGGCGTACATTTCCCTGATCTCGGGGGAATAATCCCCTGTTTCTGTATAGAGGATGAGGGGCGGCTCCACTTTCAGGCCTGTCCTGCCGCCCTTTATCGCCTCAATGAGGACCATCTTTGCCTCACTGTCCACACGGGAATGGACGAAACGCATCCTCTTGGGTTCAAGGGAGAGCTCCCTCATGGCGTGGCATATTTCTGCCATCCTCTCGGGGAGATGGATGATGCAGAACCGGCCGTGGTGTTTCAGGAGGGATGATCCGGCCTTCAGGAGGTCCCTGAGGGGGAGGTGTATCTCGTGGCGGGCTATGGCCTTTTCCGTTCCCTGGCTGATGAGTCCTGTCCTGGGCCTCCGGAAGGGTGGGTTGGAGACAACAAGGTCGTATGCTCCCTGTCCAGGTTCAGGCGGGAGATTCCTGATGTCCGCCTGAATGACCTGCACCTGCGTATCGAGGTTGTTGAGGGAGATGTTCCTTGCCGCCATCCGGGAGAGCCCTTCCTGGAGCTCCAGCAGGGTGACCTTAGATTCCGGGTATCGACGGGCGAGGAGGAGTCCTATGATGCCTGAGCCGGCCCCCAGGTCGGCTATCTTCCTGACTCTTGGCAGCCCGGGAAAGGCGGCCAGGAGGAGGGCGTCCACAGAGAAGCGGTACCCCTCTTTTTTCTGGTAGACCCTGATATCGCGGATGCCGTCAATGGTATGCATAACTGTATAAGATAAGACAGTCGGCAGTCATTAGTCGATAGTCATTAGTCAGGAACCCTCCGCAGATCTCCGGCTTTCGACTAATGACTGCCGACTAACGACTGCCGTTTTATGGTATCATAGGCAAAGTTAT